>CAYVVK010000259.1:802-7493 GCA_964454855.1 uncultured Phaeodactylibacter sp.
CCTCCTCGATCTGTTCGAAGAGGAGGACGTCGAGGGCCGCGAGACGGCGCTTGAGCGCGGCCCAGGGCCAGTACCCCAAGGCGGTTGTTTTATCCTGCCTAGACAAACACCATAGAAGAGATCAGGGCTCAAAGCCCTATCCTGCAGGAAATGGAGGCCAACGGGGAGATCAGGATTGTCGGAGCCATTTATGACATGGATTCCGGCCGGGTGGTGTTCCTGTAATCGCGCCGGCTTTCCCCAACGCGTTTCCAAGACGTCATACAGGCGACAATATCCCCGTTAAGGAAACTTTAAGGAGCTGCTGAAGTGCGGTTTAGCTGAAAAGAAAGGGTAAATTTAACAGGTACCCTGAAACCTTAATAAGGTTTCCGCCACATGATCATAAGATACTCTGTACAGCAATCATCACCCGATTTTATCACTTCAACCGATATCTTATGAAACAGCTTATCGTTTTTTTCTTCAGCATGGCCTTCATCAGCAGTTTGGCCACTGCGCAGTTCGTCACCACTCCCCCTGCCAGCAAAAAAGCGGCCGTCATGGAGGACATCGGCCTCACTACCGTAAAAATAAAATACAACCGGCCTGGTGTAAAAGGCAGAGAGGGGCAGGTGTACGGCGACAATGGCCTCGTGCCCTACAATGAGGGCCAGCCTTTTCCCTGGCGGGCCGGCGCCAATGAGAACACCGTGATGTACTTCGAGGATGATGTCACCATTGAAGGGCAGCCGCTGGCCGCCGGCAAGTACGGCTTCCACATCATCCCTGCCGAAGAGGAATGGACGCTGATTTTCTCCAACAACCACTGGTCCTGGGGCAGCTTCAATTACGACCCCGCGGAAGATGCCCTAAGGGTGAGCGTAAAACCCAAGGAGCTCGACGAGTCCGTAGAATGGCTGGAATACCGCTTCGTCAACCAGACGGACAACTCAGCGGACATCGAAATGCGCTGGGAAAAGAAAAAGATCCAGTTTACCGTAGGCGTGGACGTGCACGCGCTGGCCATGGCCAGCATCGAACAGGAACTCGACGACATGAAAGGCTTTACCTGGCAGGGCTGGAATTCCGCCGCCCAGTACACGCTATCGGCAGGTAAGGATCTCGACAAGGGCCTGGCCTGGGCGGAAAGAGCCGTCAGCGGCGGCTTCGGTGCGCAGAAGAACTTCACGACGCTGAAAACCAAGGCCGACATCCTGGCGGCTATGGGCAAGGAAGAGAAAGCCTCCGCAGTCATGGAAGAAGCTCTTCCCCTGGCCAATATGACGGAGATGCACTTCTACGGCCGCCAGCTGATCCAGGAGAACGAGCCGGAAAAGGCCATGAAGATCTTCAAGATGAACCGGGAAAAGCATCCCGAGGACAATTTCACTACGCTGGTCGGCCTGGCCAGAGGCCATATGGCAACCGGCAATTATAAAGAAGCCAGCAAATACTTCCGCAAAGCCGCCCCTAACGCCCCGCAGGGCCAGCAGCAGATCTATGAGGGCCTGGCGAAACAGTGTGAGGAAAAAATGGAGAAAGGAGGGTGAGAAAGGTAAAAGGCAAAAGGTAAAATGCAAAATGCAAAAGGTAAAAGGTAAAAGGTAAAAGGAGGCAAAGCGACTCTGCTTCGGCTGCCATTTCCCGGGCCTTTTTAACTTTTACATTTCTTTTTTTACATTTTGACTTTAGCCGGCTGCGGGTGCAGCCGGCGCATATTCAGTCTTCTTTCCGGCCACCTCCGCGCCGATTGCTTCCGCCCTTGCGGCGGCCGCCTCTGTTGCTCCCTTTTCGGCCTCTGCCGCCGCCGCTTCTTCCACCTCTGCCACCGCGGGAAGACTGCGGTTTGGCGTCGGCCAGTTCCGGAGGAAGGGGCAGGCGGCGTATTTGGGTTTCGATGAGGTCTTCGATGCGCTTGAATCGGCCCCGGTCTTTACGGCTGATAAAGGTAAAGGCCATGCCCGATGCTTCCGCTCTTGCGGTACGCCCGATGCGGTGCACATAGTCTTCCGCATCGCCGGGCACATCGAAGTTGATCACCGCATCGATGCCTTTAATGTCAATGCCGCGGGAGAGGACGTCGGTAGCCACAATGACCGGTATGACCCCACTCTTAAAGGCCTGCACCATATTTTCGCGTTCCTGCTGCTCCAGGTCGGAGCTTACGGCGCCCACGTCCATTCCTCTTTGCTTGAGGCTGGCGGCCAGTTCCCGGACTTTCTTTTTGGTGCTGGCAAAGATAAGCACCCTTTCCAGGCGTTTATTGGCTTCCAGTATTTTCTCCGTAAGCTGGATCTTGCCGCTGTCTTCTACTTCGTAGGCGAGTTGGAGGATATTTTCCGCCGGTTTGGAAATGGCGATATTGACCTCCACCGGATCCCTGAGCAGCTGTTTGGCAAATTTGCGGATTTCCGCCGGCATGGTGGCCGAGAAGAGCAGCGTCTGCCGTTCGCGCGGCAGCTGGTTGACGATGTCCATAATGGCAGGAGCAAAGCCCATGTCCAGCATCCGGTCGGCCTCATCGAGGATGAGGTGCTTGATGTTTTTCAGGTTGGCATACCCCAGGTCGAGGTGTGATTTCAAACGGCCGGGAGTAGCTACGATGATCGATGCGCCTCGTTTGAGCGCTCTTTTTTCCTGTTCCATAGCCTGGCCGCCGCGGCCGCCGTATATGGCGATCGAGCTGATGGGCGTGAAATAGGAAAGCGCTTCGAGCTGCTGGTCCACCTGCATGGCCAGCTCCCGGGTCGGTTCGATAATGATGGTATCCACTCCTCCATCGTCGGGGTTTTTTGTAAGCATGTTGATGACCGGCAGGAGGAAGGCGGCGGTTTTGCCGGTGCCGGTCTGCGCGATGGCCAGGATGTCCCGGCCTTCCATTAGAGGAGGGATGGCCTGTTCTTGAACAGGAGTTGCTTTTTCAAAGCCCATCGCATCCAGTCCTTCTAACAATTCAGGTTCAAAACCAAATTCAGAAAATTTCAAAATATATCGTGTTTCTTTTTTATGCTGAATCAGGAGTGTAAGACACCTTACACTCCCAATAACGTATTATTTGGCAAATATCCGCAAAAAAACGCGCCAATCCATGAAATGTTGGTTTTGCGGCATTATTTTTTAGCAGCCAGCAGGCATGCCTTCACTGCCTGCACGGTTTTGCTTCAATCCTTTTTCTGCTTTTGCTCCTCTTTCTCCAGCTTTTTAAAATACCCCCGGAAGAGAAAGTGGCGCCGCATGGCTTCCATATTCTCATTGAAGCGCGCCGTGCCTTCCTCTACATTATAAAGCGTTTGCTCCAGCTTGCCCACCATGGCTGTATCGCGAAGCAGAGCAGCGGCCAGGCCCTGTCCTTCATCCAGCTGCTCCACAATGGAATGGAGGGTAGTGCTGGCGGCCCTTATTTCGGTGGCCGAGTATTGCAGTTCTTCGAACAGCGGCTGCACCTGCCGGGCAATGAGCGTATCAACCTGGGATATGGAAGTATCCAGGCTGGCAAACAAGGTGGTGTCGTAAAGCAGTTGTGACAAAAGGCCCTTGCCCTCTTCGACATCGCCGATAAGCCGGCGCCGCTGGACATCAGCTGCCCGGAGACCCGTTCCAGCTTGTAAGCCGACTGTCGCATGCTCGCCGCCCAGAAATAAAGATTGTACGCCAATAAAATAGCACTGCTGGAGCAATTCCCTCCACTCGAAGGGCGGGCGAAAAGCTTCCCGAAAAAAACGGCCCGTGAAGAGCCATATTTCTCCTACTTCCTGAAGGTATTTGTCCAGGCTTTTGGAACGGAAAAAGGTTGAAGGCATAGGCATTGGTTTTTTCTGGGATCTACTAAGCCACCGCTCTCTCTCTCCGGCAAACATTTCACAGGCGGCAGCGGCCGACTGCCGGCCGGCCTTTTCTTCGGCGGAAGGCTTTTGTCACTTCAATTACAATTTCCCGGAATATGTTCGGCGCGGCCTGCATTTTTCTGGAAACTTCTTTTCTATTGAGTAACTTCATCACTGAACCTGAAATGCTGCGCCATCCGAGCAGCATTTCGGCAAACCCACCTCGCATCGGATTAGTAGTAAAGACGCTCCAACCG
Source organism: uncultured Phaeodactylibacter sp. (assembly GCA_964454855.1). Taxonomy (GTDB): domain Bacteria; phylum Bacteroidota; class Bacteroidia; order Chitinophagales; family Saprospiraceae; genus CAYVVK01. Next base: position 4,866 of record CAYVVK010000259.1, read on the forward strand.
AGTACGATCCATTTTATTCATTCATTTAATCACCACTGTTATGAAGTGCTTTACTACTTTATTATTTGTCATGGCCTGGCTGGCCGTGAATTCCCTTACTGCACAGGTAGTACTTGTCAATTCTCCGGAATCCATTGCCCGCCCCTATGAGTTCAGCCCTACTTCCGGCTGGGGTGCGGACCTGCTCTCTGATGTCTGGACGGGCGATGCCGAGTTTATAGATGACGGCACGGCCGCTCCTAATGAAGGTTGCTCGGCGGCAACCAACGACCTCACGGGAAAAATAGCCCTGGCCGGCCGGGGAACCTGTAATTTCAGCCTCAAGGCCCTGAACGCCCAGGATTCCGGCGCCATAGCCATGATCATCTTCAACAATAACCCCGGAGAGGGCACCGAGCCTATGGGAGCCGGAAGTTTCGGGAGCCAGGTTACCATACCGGTCGTCATGCTCTCCTATGAAGATGGCCTGGCCATCCGCGCAGCCCTGGAGAGCGGCCCGGTCAACATCTCCATCGGTAATATCGTCTTCGACAATGACATCAGCATCACCGACACCAGTATCATCAACGCCCCGCTGGGCATTATTCCCCTTTCTCAGATCGAAGAAAGCGGCCTCTTTTCCATCAATCCGGGGCTTAGGGTTACCAATACCGGCCTGAACCCGGCCTCCGGCGTTGAGGTGAACGCTACCATCACTTATACTCCTTTCGGAGGAGATGCCATCGAAGTTTATGATGAATCGGCGAGCATTCCGGGGCCTATTGATGCGGATACCGCTTCCGGCCTGCTCGCCCTCCCCCCCTTTACGCCTGCCAATGGCCAGGGCCAGTACTCCCTCAATTACTCCACCTCTTCCGACAGCACCGACCAGCTGTCCTTTGACAATACCCTCGCGCGCACCTTTACGGTAAGTGAGAACATGTACTCCAAAGCCCGGTGGAACCCCAGTACCGGCAACCCGCGCGTCACCATCAGCCGCACTACCGCAGGAGGCGGCGACATTGAGTTCCTAAGCGTATTTAACATTCCCGAGGGGGAGGGATACGCCATCGACAGCGTAGTATTCTTCGTGGCCACCAATGCCGCCAGCCTGGCGGGCATCACGGTAGAAAGCTACGTCTACGAATGGAACGACCTCAACGAAGACTCCCTGCTCAACAATGACGAACTATCCATTGCCGGGCTCTCGATCTTCACTTTCCCGGACGATGAAACCGCCACCAGCACTACCCTCCGCCTGCCCTATCTCAACCCCGAAACCTTCGAGGAAACCGGCGTGGTTATTCCGGAAGATGATATGGATTACGTCGTTGGGGTACGCTACCAGGGGCCGGAGATCGTATTCTTTGGCTTCGACGACGGCTACGACTATACCCAGTATCAAAACTTCAAGCTGGCCAACGGCACCTTTACCGACCACGACCATGGTTTTATCGGTATCAGTCAGTGGAACGACCTCATTCCGGATGTGGAGAGTGGCTTTGGCTTCACGGGCCTGGGTACGGCAAAAGCGGTATCTACTGCTGTGCTGCTCAAATCTCCGGAAGTGTCCACCGAAGAGGTAGTAGGCGAAGAAACTTTCAGGATGGAGCTCTTCCCCAACCCTGCCAGCGAAAAGCTCACCCTCAGCCTGCACCTTCACGAGCCCAGCTCCTTTGCAGAATACCGCATTACCGATGCCGCCGGCCGCCTGGCCCTTCGCCGGTATGATACGGAGGTTTTTGAAAAAGAACAGGTGCAGCTGGATATCAGCACCCTGCCCGCCGGGCAGTACTTCCTCGTAGTCCGTACCGAACAGGGCATTCAAAGCAAACCCTTTACCGCCAGCCGGTAATTTTTAACCGCCGTGCAGAAAAGGCAACAAGGTTCCGGAGGGTTAAACCATCCGGGGCTTTTTTTATCTCTCCCGTCCTGGCCACTGCCTCATGCCAAAAGCTGCTGCCCGCCATATTTTTTGTCATTTCCAGGGTGAACTGCTCTTTTAATACCAATTATCGGCAGGGAATCGTAGCTTTGCCACGGCAAAAATGCCCCGTGGCAAGAACAAAATTTGAGCCATTAAGCTTAATCAATTTTGTACATTCATTCAATCACTAAATTGCAACTATGAAATTTTTTACAACGCTCATTGCTACAGTTCTCCTCGCAACGGGCTCCCTGTCTGCACAGGTAGTCCTCGTTAACTCTCCGGAAGAATTGGCCGGCGCCTACCAGTTCGGCATCGCCAACGGCTGGGGAGCCGACCTGACTTCTGACATATGGACCGGCGACGCCGAGTTCATCACCGACGCCACCGCAGCTCCGAACGAAGGCTGCGAAGCAGCAACCAACGACCTCAGCGGAAAGATCGCCCTGGCTGACCGCGGCAGCTGCAATTTCAGCCTCAAGGCCGTCAATGCCCAGAATGCAGGCGCCATCGCCATCATCATTTTTAATAACCAGCCCGGCGGAGGTGTCATCCCTATGGGAGGCGGTACTTTCGGCCCCGATGTGACCATCCCTTCGGTCATGCTGTCTTATGAAAACGGTCAGGCCATTCGCGCTGCCCTGGAAAACGGCCCGGTTAACATCTCCATCGGCAATATCGTTTTCGACAATGACATCAGCATTGGCGACACCAGCGTGATC
>CAYVVK010000259.1:7503-8646 GCA_964454855.1 uncultured Phaeodactylibacter sp.
ACGCCCCCCTAGGCATCATCCCGGTATCTCAGCTGGAAGGTGGATCTTTCGTCTTCAACCCGGGCGCCGTGGCTACCAATACCGGCCTCAATGCGGCTTCGGGCGTTACGGTAAGCGCCAACATCCAGCACGTCCCCTTCGAGGGCGAAAGCAAAGAGGTGTACAGCGAGTCCGCTACTTTCCCGGCGCCCCTGGATGCAGACACTTCTTCTCAACTTCTGGTACTGCCTGCCTATGAGCCTACAGAGGGTATGGGCCAATATGTGGTGAATTACTCCATCTCTGCCGACAGCACCGACCAGCTGCCCTTTGACAATACCGTCAGCACCTCCTTCACGGTAAGCGAAAACCTCTATAGCCGCGGCAGCTGGAGCCCCAGCACCGGCAACCCCCTCGTGACCAATGCCTACACCATCGGCGGCGGCGGGGACATCGAGTTCCTCACCATCCTGAACATTCCCAATGGGGAAGGCGCGGTGATCGACAGTGTAGTATTCTACTGCTCCACCAATGCCGCCAGCCTGGCCGGCATCACCGTGGAAAGCTACGTGTATGAGTGGAACGACCTCAACGAAGATACCCTGCTGACGAACGACGAGCTGAGCATCGTCGGCCTGGCGCCCTACACTTTCCCGGCCGAGGAAACGGCAACTGCCGCTACCCTGCGCCTGCCTTATCTCGATTTCACCACCTTCGAGGAAACGGGCGTGCCCATCACGGAAAACAACAAGAGGTACGTCATCGGCGTGCGCTACCTGGGCGAAGAACTGGTATTTTTCGGGTTTGACCTGACCTTTGACTACACCCAGTACCAGAACTTCCAGCTGGCCACCGGTGCTTTCACCGACCTCGATTATGGCTACCTGGGCATCAACCAGTGGAATGACCTCCTGCCGGATGTAGAAGCCGCTTTTACCTTTACGGGTGTTTCCGGCGCCATCGCTACCGGTGTGATCCTCTCTTCCCTGCCTTCTTCTACTGAGGAAGTAGTCGGCCAGGAGGTATTCGAAATGGAGATCTTCCCCAACCCGGCTACCGAGCAGCTCACTACCATGCTGCAGCTCAAGGAGAAAACCTCTTTTGTAGAATACCGCATCACCGATGCTTCCGGCCGCCTGATCTTCAATCAGCGCGACATGGACG
>CAYVVK010000260.1:0-8626 GCA_964454855.1 uncultured Phaeodactylibacter sp.
CTGGCTTACCTGGTTGCCGGCCTTTTCATTCTGCCTACGATGATCAGCGTAGCGGAGCTTTCGACGGCAATGCCGAGGGCCGGCGGCGCTTACTACTTCATCGATCGGAGCCTGGGGCCCCTTTTCGGGACCATCGGCGGAATCGGGACCTGGCTGGCGCTGGTTTTTAAAAGTGCCTTCGCGCTGATCGGCATGGGTGCTTACCTCGCTATTTTTATCGATCTGCCGATTCTTCCCGTGGCGATCGGGTTGACCATAGTATTCGGAATAACGAATATCATCGGAGCAAAAGAGACCAGCTGGTTGCAAAAAATATTGGTAACGGTACTCGTGGTCATTTTGCTCTTCTATGTCGTTCAGGGCATCTTCGCCTTGTTCCAGGTCAATTTTTTCACGGTGCTTCGGGAGGAGTTCGATCCCTTTTTCCAATTCGGGCCACAAGGTTTTTTCGCTACGATTGGCCTTGTTTTTGTTTCCTACGCCGGATTGACCAAGGTGGCCAGTGTTTCGGAAGAAGTGCGGAACCCGGACCGGAATATTCCTTTAGGAATGATGCTTTCCCTGGCCACGGCAACTTTTATTTACGTCGTCGGCGTCTTTATCATGGTGATGTTTCTGAACACTGAGGAATTCCACTCTGATCTTACACCGGTGGCCACCGCCGGAGAAATTTTCATGGGCTGGCTACCCGGAAACACCGGGATCATCCTGATCGTCATAGCGGCCGTAGCCGCCTTCGCCTCCACCGCTAATGCCGGCATTATGTCGGCGGCGCGATATCCCCTGGCCATGGCGCGCGACCGGCTGATCCCTGCTTTTTTCGCCGATCTGGGGCGGTTCGGGACCCCTACCGCCTCTACCGTGGCTACGGTAGTGGGGATGATCTTGTTGTTGCTCATCTTCAATGTGGAAGCGGTAGCCAAACTGGCCAGCGCGTTTCAGCTCCTACTATTCGCTATTCTCAATGTATGCGTTATCGTGATGCGGGAGAGCAGGATCGAAGGCTACGACCCCGGCTTCAGGTCACCCCTTTATCCCTGGATGCAATTGGCCGGTTTTTTCCTTTCCGCCTATTTGATCGTTGAAATGGGAATACTGTCCGTCCTGTTTACCCTGTCGGTAGTCGCTTTATCCGTGGTTTGGTACTTCACCTATGCCACGAATAGGGTCGAGCGGGAAGGAGCTATTTTTCACGTTCACGCACGTCTGGGAAAATACCAGTACGAGGGGCTGGACCAGGAGTTGCGGGATATTGTCCGGGAAAAAGGCCTGCGCACGGAAGACCAGTACGTCCGAGTCGTGGAAAGCGCCGTTGTACTGGACCTGAGCGAGGTGAGATCGTATGAACGGATCGTCGAGTTAGTCGCCGACGAGTTCACGAAAAGGTTGGATGTTCCCAAAAGCGTACTTCTCGGCCAGTTTTTCGAATCCAGTGAGAAAGCCTTGCCGGTAGGAAAAGCCGCTGCCATCAAGCATCTCAAATTAGCAAAAGAGCTCGACACGGAAGTGGTGCTGGTGCGCCTTCGTCCGGGAATAGCCCTGGATGAAGAGATCTTGGAGGTCAGCGAGGAGAAAGGCCGAAAATCCAAGGTGAATTGTTTAATTTTCCTCGTCAGTTCGAAGATGAAAGCCGGCCAGCATTTCCGGATACTTGTTCATCTCTCGGAGATGATCGACACCATCGATTTTTACGATCGCTGGAAGTACGCCAAAGATGAAAAAGAACTGAAAGAACTCTTGCTGGACGATGAGCTGTTCATCACTGTCCGGCTGAAAGAACAGGCCAGGTCGGCGGTGCTGATCGACCGGCAGGTGAAAGGCCTCGGCCTGCCCGGCGAAAGCCTCATTACCCTCGTGCGCAGGAAGGGAAAGGTCATTTTCCCGCACGGCAGCACTTTGCTTAAAGAAGGAGACGAACTGTTTATCATCGGTGAAAAAGAAGACATTGAAGAGATCAGAAAGAAATACTGCAATCCTTCTTAAACCCAGGTTTTCTAAATTCCTCAAAAAGTATTTGACGAACCATCAAGGGGCCCAAAACAAACCGATACGATTCAAGGCCCTGGACGTTAGACTGTGAAAAAGCTCACCCCTGCTTTCCGGCGTTCAGCACTACTCAAACTGCAGCACCCTTATAATACTGCTCCCGGTATTCGTCCAGCTGGGCTTTCAGCCTTCTGGACCAGTACCCCACCTTGCCGTCGCCTATGGGCTGTTCACCGATGCGCACCACAGGCATGACGCTCTTGTTGGTGCCCGTAATGAACAGCTCCCGCGCTTGCATCAGTTCCTCCATGCTTACCGGCCGCTGGTGAATGGGCAGCTGCCCCCCGGCGATCTTCAGTACCGATTCGCGGGTAATGCCGAAGAGAATGTCTGCGTCAGGAGTGATGAGCTCTTCCTTATCGTTGACGAGAAAGATGTTGGAACGCACCGATTCCAGCACCTTCCCTCCCCGGTGGTAGAGCACTTCCAGTGCCCCCGCCTTTTTGATCTCGGGCAGCAGTTTGATGCCCGTCAGGTAGTTGATGGTTTTCACTTCCGGCCATTCGCGCTGAAAGTCATGGCTGATCAGGCCTACCCCTTCGGTGAAGTAGCTTTCCGGATAGTTCGGATAGGGGTGTTGCAGGATGATGAGGTTGGGGGTGGCCGGCGAGTAGCCGTCTTCGGTATAGCCGCCGGTAAGCACGAGCCGGATACTGCCCTGCGACTGCCCGTTGGTGGCGATCAGCTCGAGTATCTGCTGGTACAGTGCCTGCATGGACAGGGGAGGGGAGAGGTGCATCAGCTCGGCCGAGCGGTAGAAGCGCCGCAGGTAACGCTCAATGAGCAGGGGGCGGCTGTATTTGAAGAGAAAATAATCGAAAATGCCGTAGCCGCGAAGCAGGGCCAGGTCATTGAGGCCGACGCTGGCCTGCCTCATGGGGCGGATCTTTCCGTTGATGCTGCAGTAGGGAGCCATTTTTTTGGGGGTAATTTACAACATTCACGGCATTTTCCGGCCGCCGGAAAAAATAGGCAGGCATTCCCAAATTACCATTCGCCAAACTTTTGTCTTTTACTTTTAATTTCCTAATTTCATTCCCCCAGGGCCGGCAACGTTCAAATTATGTTCCGGCATTCTTTCCCTAAAAGCTTGTCCCGTCAAGCTTAAGCGGCTTTGATTCGCAACCTATTGTTAACCAGTTCAAAAAATAGGACCATATGAGTTTTGAAACCAAAAACATCAGAAACGTCACCCTCCTCGGGCACTCCGGCTGCGGGAAAACGACCTTTGCGGAATGCATGCTGTATGAAGCAGGGGCCATTTCGCGCCGGGGTGCCGTGGAGGAAGGTAATACTCAATCGGATTACACCGCCATTGAAAAAGAACGGGGCAACTCGATCTTCAGCGCGCTCATGCATGCCGAATGGAAAGATTCCAAGATCAATATTCTCGACACACCCGGCTTCGATGATTTTGTGGGCGAGGTCGTGTCATCCCTCAAAGTGGCCGACACGGGCGTCATGCTCCTCAATGCCAAAAACGGCGTGGAAGTAGGCACCGAACTCATATGGGACTATATCGAAAAATTCGAAACGCCCGCCATCTTCGTCGTCAATCAGGTGGATCACGAAAAGGCAGACTTTGACGCCACGCTCGAACAGGCCCGGAACCGTTTCGGCAACAAGGTGATCCCCATGCAATATCCCCTTACCACCGGCCCGGAATTCAACATCATCGTCGATGCCCTGCGTATGGTCATGTATGTATTCCCCGACGATGGGGGGAAACCCGAAAAACAGGACATCCCCGATTCTGAGATCGAACGCGCTCAGGAAATGCACAATGCGCTGGTGGAAGCTGCCGCCGAAAATGACGAAGGCCTCATGGAAAAGTTCTTCGAAGAGGGCTCCCTTACCGAAGAGGAACTGGCCGAAGGCCTGCGGATCGCCATCGCCCACCAGGAGCTATTCCCCGTCTTCTGTTGTTCTTCCACCCAGAACATGGGCAGCGGCCGCATTATGGGCTTCATCAACGACATCTGCCCCTCGCCGGCAGACCGGCCGCCCAAACTCCTGGAAGACGGCAACCGCCTGAAATGCGACAGCAGCGACGACACCACCATCTTCATCTATAAGACCATCTCCGAACCGCAGGTGGGCAATGTGTCTTACTTCAAGGTCTATTCCGGCATATTGCACTCCGGCGACGAACTCGTCAACAGCAACAACCGCGGCTCCGAACGCTTCAACCAGATCTTCGAGGCCGAAGGCAAAAACCGCGAGCAGGTCAACGAACTGCGGGCAGGAGACATCGGCGTGACGGTGAAGCTCAAAAATACACATACCAACAATACCCTGAACACAAAGGGCACCGACCGCAATATCAAACCGATGGACTTCCCCGAACCCCGCATCCGGGTGGCCGTCAAACCGCCCAACAAAGCGGATATGGAAAAGCTGATCAAAGCCCTGCACACCATAGAAGAGGAAGACCCCACCCTGATCGTGGAACAGTCCAAAACCCTCAAACAAACCCTGGTGTATGGCCAGGGCCAGCTCCACCTCGACCTCATCAAACACCGCATTGAAGACCTCTACGGCGTGTCCATGGAGTTCATCAAGCCGCGGATCTCTTACCGCGAGACCCTCACCAAGCCGGCGGACACCATGTACCGGCACAAAAAACAGACCGGCGGCGCCGGCCAGTTCGCCGAGGTACATATGCGCATAGAACCCTACTACGAGGGAATGCCGGACCCCGACGGCCTGAGTGTGCGTAATAAGGATTTTGAGGAACTACCCTGGGGCGGAACCCTGGCCTTCTACTGGTGTATCGTGGGAGGCTCTATCGATGTCAAATATTCGAACGCCATCAAAAAAGGCATACTCTCCAAAATGGAGGAAGGGCCGCTCACCGGCTCCCACTGCCAGGATATCCGGGTGTGTATCTATGATGGAAAGATGCACTCAGTGGATTCCAACGATATGGCCTTCATGCTGGCCGCCACGCAGGCCTTTAAGCAGGCTTTCAAAGAAGCAGCCCCCCAGATCATGGAACCCATTTACAGGCTGGAGATACTCTGTTCCGGCGATGTGATGGGCGATATCATGGGTGACCTGCAGACCCGCCGCGCCATGATCCTCGGTATGGATGCCGAAGGGCATTATCAGAAAATTGTGGCCAAAGTGCCCCTGGCGGAACTCTACCAGTATTCCTCTACGCTTCGGTCCCTTTCTGCCGGGCGGGCCAAATTCCATCAGGAGTTTTCGGAATACAGCCCCGTACCGCACGATATTCAGCAAAAGCTGATCGAAGAACACGAGGAAGAACTGGCGGAAGCCTAGTGCAGTCGGCAGTAAATAGTTGACAGTCGGCAGTCGAAATAATCAACGGGTTATCAATCTATTATAACACCAACTACCTGTCAATTAATTAACTCCCAAAGCACTAGCCGGTTTTCAGTCGGCAGTGCCCAGGGCCCAGTGTGCAGTAGGCCCCTGCGCCCCGAGGGCTTCGGCGGCTGAAAGCAGTACGCCCCTCGGGTTTCGCTGCGCTCAACAGCGGGCAGGCTAAACGAGCATTGTTCTTGAATCCTGTATACACACCCGGGGCTGGATAAGCCGGCCCCGGTTTTTCATTTTTGGTTCTTTGACAAATCCTGTGTTCCAAAGGCCGTCCACAGAATTTGTCAAATAAGGCCATTTTTTACCGGGCAGCCCGGTCAAACACCTAGCCCCATGGCCAAACCCGTCATCATCCTGGCTTTTGCCAATGAGCAGGAGGCCGGCAACCGCTACCTCCGCAACCTCCCCCGCGAGCTCAACGCCCTGAAGCGCATCCTGGACCGCGCTGCTGAGGATGGCCTGTGCGAAGTAGAGATCCTCCCCAATGCCAGCCTTTCCCAGGTCTCTGATACCCTGCGCAAACCAAAATACAAAGGGCGGATCGCCATTTTTCACTACAGCGGCCATGCCAATAGCCTGGAATTACTGCTGGAACGAGGTGAAGGAGGTTCCAAAAAAGCACATGCGGCGGGCTTCGTTCCTCTGCTGGCGGGTATCGAGAGCCTGCAGCTGGTTTTTCTCAACGGCTGCTATTCCGTACAGCAGGCCAGAGGCCTGAGCGAACAGGGGGTGCCTGCCGTGATCGGCACCGTACAGGCCGTGGCCGATGAGCTGGCCGCCGGCCTTTCCGTTCATTTCTACAAAGGCCTGGCCGACGGCCTCTCCATCGACAAGGCCTGGAAGATGGCCACTCAGGAGGCCGTCGCCGGCCGGGGCGAGCAAGACTGGGGCCAGTACTACGAGCTGGAACAGCGGGGCGTAGGCCTGGAAGCCGTGGAGGGCCGCTTCCCCTGGGAGCTGCTCTATCGGGACCCGGGCGGCGAGACGCCCCACTGGAACCTGCCTACGGCTTCCGAAAGCCCGCTCTTCGGCCTGCCCCCTATCCCCGGCAAATACCTGCCGCCCAATGAACCTTTTCACTTTCTGAGCCGCTACACCAAAGAAGACGCTGCCGTATTCTTCGGCAGAGGCGCTGCCATTCAGAGCCTGTATCGCAAACTGGTTGCGGATCTCGGCGCACCGGTGGTGTTGCTGTACGGCCAGTCGGGGGCCGGCAAGTCCTCGCTCCTCTATGCCGGACTGTTTCCACGTTTGGAAACGGATTACAGGCTCCACTACATCCGGCGTGACCCCGACAGGGGCATGCTGCGGCAGCTGATGGAAGCCCTCGGAATTGAAGCGGCAGGAGAAGAACTGCCGGGAGAGGACAAGGAGATTGCCCAGAGAAAGATAGAAGCAGATATCGAGCAGCTGGAAAATACGCTCTCCCAGCTCGAAGGCGGCGCCCGCCGGCAGGTGGAGGGGCTGATCCGCTCCTACCGCGAACAGTATAGCCAGATCGGGAAAGGAATGCCTGCTATTGAGCAGGGCCTGCGTGAAAAGTGGCTGGAAAAAGAAGCCGCCTCGGAAAAAAAGGCCATGATCATCATCATCGACCAGGTGGAGGAGGCCTTTACCCGGCCCAACCCCAAGCTGCCTAACGAGCTGGAAAGCCTGCTGCGCCAGATACAGCATATCTTCAGCGATCCCGATAAGCGCCCCAAAGGCAAAGTACTGCTCAGTTACCGAAAGGAGTACCACGCCGATTTCCTCAAAGTGCTTAACCAATTCCGCATACTGAAGGAAGATTTCTTCCTGGATAAGCTGGACAAAAAGGGGGTCATCGAGATCGCCACCGGGCTGGAGTCCACCGAGCAGCTGCGGCAGAAGTACCAGCTCAGGGTGGAGCCCGGCCTGCCTATGGAACTGGCCAATAACCTCTTGTCGGACCCCGATTCCCCCATCGCTCCGGTATTGCAGATCATCCTTACCAAAATGTGGCAACAGGAAAAAGACAGGGAAAAGCGGGTTTTTCGGGTGGCGGATTACCACAAACTCCGGGAAGAAGGTATTCTATTGGGCGATTTCTTCCGCCAGCAGATGGAAAAGATCAAAAAGTGGGAAGCTACGGTGGGGCGCGAAGTGGTGAGTTCCGGCCTGGCGCTGGACATCCTCAATTTCCACACCACCCGCCTGGGTACAGCCGAAAGCCGCGAACTGGAGCAGATGCGCATGCTCTACCAGCATCAAAGTGACATACTGGATCAGCTCATGGAAGAGTTTCGCTCTACCTACCTGCTGGCAAACATCGATGCCCGGCGTACCGCTTTGGCACACGATACCCTGGCGCCTATCGTTCAAAAAGAAATGCGCGATTCCGACCGCCCCGGCCAGCGGGCCCTGCGCATCCTGGAAACCAAGGTGCTGGACTACATCAGAAACCCGGAGGAGGCGATCATAGAAGAGGAAGACCTGGCGGCCGTGGAAGAGGGCGCCGACGGCATGCGCATCTGGCTGCCCATGGAAGTAGAGCTGATCGAAAAGAGCCGGCAGCGACGGGCAGAGCTGGAAGCAGAGCGGCGGCGAAATCGCATCTTTCGGGTAGTAGCCGTAGTGCTGATCGCCCTGGCGGCGGTAGTGTCCACCCTGCTTTGGCGCCAATCGGAACAGCGCCGGCAGCAGCTGGCCATAGAGAACCAGTTCAACGAAGGGCAACTCCTGGCGGAAAACGACCCCAGCCGAGGCCTGCCCCTCATCCTGGATGCCTACCGGCAGGATATGGGAAGTGGGCAGAAGCTGGAGGCTGCCTACCGGATATACGAGCAGAATGTACTGTACGAAACCCTGCTCAAAACCAAACACCATCTCAACGCCTGCGCCTTCTCTCCCGACGGCGAGTACTTTGCGCTGGCTACCGATGAACTGACGCCCCGGGTTTACCTGTACCGCGCTTCCGACGGTAGCCTGGTGGACTCCTTCACCGAGGCCAAAAGCCAGGCCTATGCCCTGGCCTTTAGCCCCGAAGGCGATCTTTTTATCGGCCTGGCCGTAAGAAATGCCCATCGATGGAACATAAGATCCGGAGGCCGGAATGTCTTTTTTGAACCTCCAACAGGCACAGAGGATATGCCTGCCGAAGCGCTTGCCGTTTCTGCCGATGGTGCCTGGCTGCTCACGCTGGGCCGGGAAAAAACGGTGCGCCTTTGGGATGCCCGCACGGGAGCATTCCGCCAACAGCTCAGCTTGCCGGCTGCGC
>CAYVVK010000261.1:0-4814 GCA_964454855.1 uncultured Phaeodactylibacter sp.
CGAAAAGCCGGGCTGTTGATCCTGATAAAGAAATTAATCACCTGTTTGATGCAGAAATCAGCTCGCGGCCGCAGTTTGGAAGGGGAAATTTGTATAGTTTAATAATTATTTAAGATTTTCACCTCACAAAAAAATAACCATGAGATCCACCCTGCTGTTAATAATGACCTTTTCGGCCGCTTTCCTAAATGCTCAGGACATGAAACCCTTTCCTTCCGACGACTTGCCTTATTACGAAGTACCAGAATACCCGGCGGAATACAACGCCTGCACCATGGCCGCCCGCATGATCGACGGCCTGGGCTTCCGCTTTTACTGGGCTACAGAGGGCCTGCGGGAGGAAGACCTGGCCTTTAAGCCTAATGAAGATGCCCGTACTGTGGCCGAAACGGTGGATCACATTTACGGCATGACGCATATGATCGCCAATGCCGTAAAACAAGTACCCCACACAAGAAGAGAAGAAGGCGATCTTTCTTTTGCCGAAAAACGCCGGCAAACACTATTCTTGCTAAAAGAAACCAGCGATAAGCTCAAAGCCAGCAAACCGGAAGCGATAGAACAGTACAAGGTTATTTTCGAAAGGGGAGGGCAGCGCTCGGAGATCCCTTTTTGGAACCTCATCAATGGCCCTATTGCCGATTGCATCTGGCATGTGGGGCAGATCGTGTCTTTCCGGCGTTCTTCCGGCAATCCCCTGTATCCGGGGATCAGCTTTTTTAGCGGTACGGTTAAAAAATAGCATCCATAGCATCAACTCTTAACCGGCACCAGCCGGAAAATATAACCCGGATCTTCCACCGCCACGTATATATACCCATCCGGCCCCAGGCGCACATCCCTTAGGCGGCCTATGTTTTTGAGCAGCTTTTCTTCTCCTGTCACTTCCTTGCCGTCCATTTTGCAGAGGTTCAGGTATTTGAAGCGCAGGGAGCCCACCAGCAGATCGCCTTCCCAGCCCGGGTAGCGGCTGCCGGAGATGAAGGCCATGCCGGAAGGAGCAATAGAGGGCACCCAGTAGGTTACCGGCTGCGCCATGCCTTTCATTTCCGTTTTATTGGTGAAGGTAGTGCCGTTGTAGTTGATCCCGTAGGAGATCACCGGCCAGCCGTAGTTGACGCCCTTGCGGATGAGGTTGAGCTCATCTCCGCCGCGCGGGCCGTGCTCGTGCGCCCAGATGTCGCCCGTTTCCGGGTGCATGGTAAGGCCTTGCGGGTTGCGGTGGCCGTAGGAATAGATGGAGGGCATGGCGCCTTTGGTATTGGCGAAGGGGTTGTCTTCGGGGATGCCGCCGTCGTCTTTCAGGCGGTGTATCTTGCCGCAGTGGTTGTCCAGGCTTTGGGGGTTCTCTTCGCGATTGCCGCGGTCGCCCACTGAGAAATACAGGAAGCCGTCCCTGCCGAACTGCATTCTGGAACCGTAATGGTGGCGGGTAGTGCTGTAGGGGAGGGCGACGAAGATGTCTTCCTGCTCTTTTAACTGCAGGCCTTCCAGCCGGGCGCGCATGATAGCCGTAGTGGCCTGGCCGCGGTTGTCCTCATTGGGTTTAGAATAGGAAAGATATATGATGCTGTTCTCTTCGAATTCGGGATGCAGGATCACATCCATCAGGCCACCCTGCCCGCGGGCCACCACTTCGGGGCTGCCCTTTACGCTTTCCATTTTGCCCTCTTTACTTTGACGGTAGAGTGTGCCGCCGCGGTCGGTGATCAGGAGGCCGCCGTCGGGTAGGAAGGCTACGGCCCAGGGCACTTCCAGTCCGGAACCGGAGGCTACTGTATCGAGATGGAAAGTCAGTTCAGTACCGGTAAAAGTATCTGATCTCACCTCATTAGCCTGGAAGTCATAGGCCTGCCTTTTTTCGATACCCTCGAGGATGTAATCTGCCAGGGCGTACACTTCCGCATCGGTGAAGGTGGTGTCATAGGCGGGCATACCGTCATCTTCATAGCCGTATTTGATGGCCTTAAAGAGGCCTTCCCGGGAGTTGTCATATATCCACTTCCGGTCGACGAAGGCTTCCATTTGTTCGCCATGACAGCCGGCGCAGTAGGTTTTGTAGTTGTCTTTCGGGCTGCTCTTGCCAGCAAGCTCGGAGGTGGCCGGTGGCTGAGGGGGAGCAAATAGCCATGCGGAGAAGAACAGGATAGCAAAAGTGAACAGTCCGTAGTATTTCATTTTCATTTTTTTGATGGCAGATACCTCTATGGTGGCTACTATCTTACCTGAACAACAAAAAAGAGCTGTTGTTGCCGGGTAATAGCACGGGTTTACCTGTTTTCATTATGACTGTTTTTATTATTCTATTTCGCTTGGCTGCGAAATGAATTTTCTACCCTTTCCACCTTGGTGGTAGTAAAGGGTTCAACAAACTTAAAAACCAACCATGAAAAGGCCACAAATAAGCCGGGTATCCAGAACCAAAGAAGAGGCACGCGCAGCATACAACCGCCTGAGCGGGGTGTATGACCTGCTGGCCCACCCATTCGAAAAGAAATACAAACAGCGTGGGTTGGATCTGCTGAATGCCCGATCCGGCGAGGCCATTCTGGAGATCGGTTTCGGCACGGGCAATAACCTGCTGAGCATCGCCAGGGCCGTAGGAAAGCAGGGAAAGGTGCAGGGCATAGACATCGCCGATGAGATGGTGAAGGTGGCCCGTAAAAAGCTGGAAGAAGAAGGGTTGTCGGGCATTGTGGAGCTCAGGCGGGGCGATGCTACTGTACTGCCCTATGAGAAAAAAAGCTTCGACGCCATCTTTATGAGTTTTGTACTGGAGTTGTTCGACAATCCCGATATTCCCACTGTACTGGCGGAATGCAGGCGCGTACTGCGGCCGGGGGGGCGCCTGGTCAACGTATCCCTGAAAAAGGCGGATACCCTGGCCAACGGAATCTATGAAAGGCTGCATGAGGCCTTTCCTGCCTTATTGGACTGCCGCCCTATTATGGCGGGACAGGCGCTGCAGCAAGCAGGCTTCCAGGTGGAAGAAGAACAGGAATTTTCTCTTTTCGGGCTCCACATCAATTGTGTTTTGGCGAAAGCCTGAGAAAGCCTCGGTTGAGGCCAGCTTAAATTAAGTTTTCAACTTTTCGATCTCCTCATCGGTGATCGGCACGAGCGCCCTGGCGTTCCGGCTTTAGCGTGCCTTCATCTACTGCGCTGGGCGTGATCCAGATATTGCTCCGCTCATCCTTCAGCGACAGGTTGCCGCCGGAGGTGGTGGCCATCCCGAAATCGTATATCCGCTGAATGGCAGCCACCAGTTTTTCCCGGGGGTGAAGGTACCCGAACTTCATGTTGACTGGGATTTATCGGTGCGAATATAGGGACAATGTGCCCCCCGGCCGGTAAAAATGAACCCAAAAGGGCTAATTTCCCGTACAACACTGTTGTACAGGTGTAAAGTGAGCTTTTAATGATTTCATAATCTACCTAATGAAACTATCATGAGAACCTTTTACCCTACGATCTTACTACTGTTGTCTTCCCTTGCCGCTTCGGCACAGATCACCCTGGAGACGGGAGATGCGCCGGCCATTGGAGACCAGTTCGTTATTGGCGTCGACACCCTGGTTATGGACTACAACGTCGGAGACGGTGGAGCGGATCAGGTTTGGGACTTTTCGGATATCATGCCCCAAACCTACAATACCGTTAATGTCATTTCGCCTGAAAATGCTCCGGGCGGCGCGGCTTTTCCCGAGGCCACCTTTGCCATCGGGACGGATACGGTGGTCTTTGCCCAGCTTATCGATGATGCGGTGAACTATCTCGGCCTGGCTGTTGATTTTCTGGGAACCGGCGAGGCTGTGGCGGCCAAATATGACCCTCCCTTCAAGTACCTGGAGATCCCAACGACCATACAAACCGCTCGCTTATACGGCTTCGTCTACTTTACAGGTGCAGTTGTTCTATCCTCCGCTCGGCGATTCGGCCCGGGTTAACCGGCAGGAGATCAATACCGTTGAGGTGGACGGCTATGGTTCCCTGATCACGCCAAATGGTACTTTCCGCACCCTGCGGCAAAAACGGACAGCCATTGTGTCCAGTACCATAGAAGTCAGGTTTTCCGGCAACTGGAATCTGCTGAGCTCCACCCTGGATACCACGGTGTATTACGACTGGCTCGCCCGGGAAGCTAAGGGGCCTCTGTTGTCCGTGGAAATGGACAAAGAGGGCCAGCCTTTTAGCATCACTTATACCAGTAATGTAGTACCGGGTGTCACTGCTCCGGTGGCCGATTTTAGCGTTTCGCCACGCAGCGACAATAGCTTTAAATTTACAGGCCGCTCTGAAAATATTCCGGAAAGCTGGATGTGGGATTTCGGCGACGGCGCTACCAGCAACGAGCGAAGCCCCACGCATACTTATCCCGGCCCGGGAGAATATACCGTTTGCCTGATCGCCACCAATACCGGCGGGCGGGATACGGATGGTAATACCAGCACCGAACAGAACCCGCAGCATGTCTACGCCGCCCCGGGTGAATACACCGTTTGTTTGATCACGTCTAACTCGGAAAGCGCCGATACGGCCTGCCAGGTGCTGAACGTCGTGTTCCGCCCGATTACCGGCTTCACCTATGAGGTGGAAGGGCGCACCGTCGCCTTCACCGATACTTCTCTCTACAATCCCACCTCCTGGCAGTGGGACTTTGGCGACGATGCCACCAGCATGGAGCAGAACCCACAGCATACCTAGGCCGAGAACGGAATTTACAACGTCTGCCTGGTCGCGGAGAACAGCGCCGGCTTCCGGGTGGCCTGTGAGCAGGTAAACATCGAAAGCCCCTTCGCCGCCAGCATCCTTAA
>CAYVVK010000261.1:4824-8608 GCA_964454855.1 uncultured Phaeodactylibacter sp.
TGCGCCGCAACCGCCACGACAAGCTCCACGTCGCCCGCCTGGCCGACCAGGTGGTGGAGATGACGCGCTCGAATTATACCCAGCTGCCGGAGGGGAACCCCCTTTTCGGCGTTGGCCACGACGGCGGGCAGTACGTCTTCCGGCTGGTGGGGAGCGAAGCGAATATCTGGGAGCGATGCCTGGCGGAAAATTCCCTGGCGGCGTTCAATGCTTATTTGGATCGCTTTCCGAACGGGCCTCATGCCGACGAGGCCCTGCAACGTATTAAGGATCTGGAGGAGCAAAGTGAATGGGAGCGTGCCGGGCGCATTGATAAGATCTACGCCTACCGGAGTTTCCTGCGCAGCTTTCCTAACGGAAAAATGGCGGCTGAGGCCAAAACACGCATCCGGCAATTGCAGGAGGGAGAACAAGAAGAAAAGGAGCAAACGCATTGGCACAGAGCCAAAGATCAGGATACCCGATCTGCCTACGAGGACTATCTGGAAAAGTTTCCGGCCGGCCGGTATGTAGGTGAGGCAAATGCCAGAATCCGCGAACTGAAAGCGCTGGAAGAAAAGGCTATTCAGGAAGGAAAAGCGGAGGAGGCCTGGCAACAAGCGCAACAAAAAGACAGGCCGGAGGCCTACGAGGCTTTTCTGCGGCAGTTTCCCGGGCATCGCTTTGCTTCGCCGGCAAAAGAGCGCTTGCAAACACTTCGAGAAGAAGAGAATGCTTGGCGGCAGGCGAAGCAGTCAGGAAAGGTTACGGCGCTGGAAAGTTTTAGGAAGCGGTTTCCCAAAGGCAAGCATTATGGCGAAGCGGGGTTATTGATCCAGAAGGCCAGAGAACGGAAAGCGGTTGCGCCCTCGCAGGATGATTAGCTGAGAAAATATGGGCCTCACCTTGCCGGTGTTTTGCTTTTGGTGTTATTGGGGCTTTGGGGAATACCAAGGCTTATGCATCAACCAGAAACCAGCCTGACTCAATCTGCCCTGGAAAACTCAAAGGAACTCAATGAAGCGTCAGAGAATGTGCCATCAGATAATAATTACCCCAAAAAGGGTAGTGTTACATTAAACGGACAAACCTACAGCACCATCCAATACACCGCCGCCGGCCTGACCTGGATGAGCGAAAACCTCAATTATGAGGTCTCTGATTCGTGGTGCTATGAAGAAAAGGCTTCCAATTGTAATCAATACGGTCGCCTCTATACCTGGGAGGCTGCCAAACGGGCTTGCCGGGAGCTGGGCAACGGCTGGCGACTGCCGAAAGACGAAGAGTGGAAAAGCCTGGCAAATACTTTTGGAGGCTACTACGATTTTGAGAAAAGCGAAGATGTTGGTGATCCCAAGAAGGCCTACAAGGCTCTGATGGAAGGCGGTAACAGCGGTTTTTCTGCGCAGCTAGGCGGCTGGCGTAACTCCGATGGCAGCTTCTACGGCCTTGGCGACTTCGGCTCCTGCTGGAGCGCTACGGAGCACGGTAGCGACGGCGCGTGGTACTACCGCTTCGGCCGCAGTAGCGGTCGGCTGGGCCGCGGCGGCGCCCTTAAGTCCTACGGGCATTCGTGTCGTTGCGTCCAGGACTTGACTATTTGACTACTCTGTCCGACGTAGCTAAAGCGGAGTCGGATTTGACTATTTCCGCATCCCGTTTTCAGTCTCGTTCCTTTGCATGGCTTCCCAGGCGGGAAAGAAAATCGAAGCAGTCGGATTTTTCCCGCTCTTTCAAATGAGCCGCTTTTTTGCGAATGCTCGGCCTGATCCTGATTTTAGGTATTTTTCAAAAAGTACGGCTTTGTATTCGTCGAAAAACACATGAAAAGAGACAAGTTGAACGGGGAGTCTTGAAGCCGTGTATTTCACCTGTTTGTCGGCATGCCGGGCTAGCTTGTCATCGAGGTTTCTGGTTCTGCCAACATAATGAGTGTCGTCAGCACAACGGAGAAGATAGGCCGTGAAGGCCTCCGGAGTTTGGTTCGTATTCATTTTCAGAGCGCGTTTTGAAGCAGCGGACGCTGTCTGTGTCTCGATGCCGAAGCCGTGGCGTAAGCAGCCGTAGCCTGCCTATAAGCAGTTTTCTAAACTCTGAGGGCAAGGCCCATCCCTGATGGGGGGGGCTGCAAAGTAAAAGTGCCCTGCGGGCTTTTTCTTTCCGCCGGCAGCCGTCTAAGAACGAGCTCTTGCCGGCTGCCGCCAAAAAGAAAAGGCCACCCGATGGGTGGCCCACTTTTACTTTGCGGAGAAGGAGGGATTCGAACCCCCGGTACCCGCGAGGGTACACCGCATTTCGAGTGCGGCCCGTTCGACCGCTCCGGCACTTCTCCTATATGCTGATGGCAGACACCTGTTAGGTGGCTGACATCTGTTCCAAAGTAACCCTCGCAATATACCCCAAACCCCGGAAGTTTGCAAGTGCGCGCTATGCCTTCTTCACCAAGTCACACTTCCCGGCCTCCAGGTCTTCTTTCACCTTTTTGAATTTGACGTTCTCGAAAAGCCTGCCGTCGGTGTAGCGGACGGTGATCCGATCGTTGCGGCCGATCTTATCCAGCCCGGATTTCCGGATAGGCTCATGGCCGAATTCCGGTATCGAGCCGAGTTGCTGTTGATTAAAGCGGGTGAAGTAGTCCTGCAAGTCCTGTTCGTCTGAGGGGGCTACTCCGGCCCCCATGGCGCCCATCACCATCGATTTGGCCATTCCCCATTCGCCGGGGTCGGAAGCGATTTCGATGATGCGGGGCGCTATTTCCTGTGCCGCCTCCCGGAGTTCCCGAGTGTTTTCCAGATACTGTTTCTCTTTTTCCAACTTGCCAAGACCCTGCAAAAAGTTTCAACGGCCATCGCGCGAAAGGCTCCTGCCCAGGTGGTTAAAAAAAAAGAATAATACCGGTTTGCAGTTACGGAATTTGTCCCGCCCCTCTACGATTACGCCAATGATTTTGAGAACGGCCTGGCCGTGGTGAAAAAGATGGGTTACTACGGCATGGTCGATGAGTCGGGCGCCACCCTCCTGCCTTTCATTTTTGACTACTTGTGCCTTTGTGGCGATTCCGGCCTGTTGCATGTGGTGTATAGAGAGAAGCAGGGGTTGTTGGGGCTTTTAGAAAGGTAAAAGGTAAAAGGTAAAAGGTAAAAGGTAAAAGGTAAAAGGTAAAAGGTAAAACCTGGGTGGAGGGATCGGCAGCTAAGAGGAGTTTTTGAAAAATTCAAATGAGCCGTTTCTTTGCAAATGCGCGGCCTGACCCTGATTTCAGGTATGTTTCGAAAAGTACGGCCTTACAACAGAGAAGATAGACGGCCGTGAAGGTCTCCGGAGTTTGGTTTGTGTTCATTTTCAGAGCGCGTTTTGAAGCAGCGGACGCTGTCTGTGTCTCGATGCCGAAGCCGTGGCGTAAGCAGCCGTAGCCTGCCTATAAGCAGTTTTCTAAACTCTGAGGGCAAGCCCATAAAAACCAGGAGCCCGCCTCTACCTGGCTGCCGCCTAGTGCAGTCGGCAGTAAACCCCGGCACGGGCCCCGTATAGGCAGTTGACAGTTTGCAGTCGCAATAATCAAAAGGTTATCAATATATTATAATGCTAACTACCCATCAATTAATTAACTCCCAAAGGACTAGGTAGACAGGTACGCACATCCCGATGGCTATCGGGACGGCGGGCGGAGGCGGAGGAGGAGGGATTGGCTACGCCCATCCCGGGCGGGGGGGCTGCAAAGTAAAAGTGCCCTGCGGGCTTTTTTCTTTTCGCCGGCAGCCGTCTAAGAACGAGCTCTTGCCGGCTGCCGCCAAAAAGAAAAGGC
>CAYVVK010000262.1:0-8585 GCA_964454855.1 uncultured Phaeodactylibacter sp.
AGCCCTTGCACTTGGGTTTTGATATCCGTCATTATCTAAATCGTTTAATTGATCTTTGGATTGATTGTAAATATTGTTGATTTCCTTGCGGAAACGGCTTTCGGGATAGCGGGTTAGAAACTCCGACGCTCGACCCACCACTTCCTGGTAACGCTCCCGCTGCTTATCCACAAAGCTGTTCTTTGCCAGCTGATAGCCGGAGCGGATGATCATGTAGCGCACCTGCTCCACTTCCTCCGTATCCGGAAAATCCTTCAGCACGTTCTCGAAAGACTGAATGGCCGCCTGGTATTCCCGCAGGTCGAAATAGAGTTTTGCGCCCTCGTAGGCTTTCTTTTCCATCTTCTTACGCATCTGGTCGATCAGCCGGTTGCATTCATCCACGCGCTCGCTGTTGGGATAGGTGTTCACGAAAAGCTGGAAGCCGTCGATGGCCTTCTCCGTGTAAGTCTGGTCGAGCCGGAAGGTAGGCGATAGCTGGTAATTGGCATAGGCCGTCATGAAGTCCGCCTCTTCTCTCAGCTCGCTGGTGCCGTAAGTAGTGGAAAAATTCTTGAAGTAATAGGAAGCCAGAATATACTGCTCCAGCTTGTAATACGTGTAGGCGTATTTGAAGTAGATTTCCTCCGCTTCCCCTTTTCCACGAAAGCTGCTGATCACGAGTTCGAACAGCGTCTGCGCTTTCTGATACTCTTCCGCATCGTAGTACGCCAGCGCTTTTTCATAGATTCGGTTGACATCCCCACTCGACCTGATCTGCTCAAACTCACTCTTGCATGCGCTGAGCAGCAAGGCTATTCCAATGCTTAGAACGAAGAGGCTTTTTTTCATAAGGCTGCAAAATTACGGTTTTTTGGGCAATTCTACAATACTGCCGGCCAATTGGCAAACGCTATGGCGGCGCCCAAAGTTGTATTAAGGTGTAAAAAGAGCCGCAAAGGGTTGGTCGGGCGCCTTTTTTTACGCCGCTCATGGTTTATTTTGTTAATTTGCCCGAGCAAGATTTATTTCTTATGACGAACAAGCCGGCGCCCTTTGAAGGAGATGATTCCTCGAAGATCAAGCGCCTGGACGAATTCCGGATCTATTATAACCACACCATCCACCCTGAGCTGTTGCGGATGGAACGGCGGCGTATTCGCCTGCTGCGCCTGCTCTTCTTTTCCACCCTGATCATGCTCGGCATACTGCTGTTTGAGGTGTACCTGAACATGCTGGTGATCACCCTTCTGCTGGCCATTCCCATTACACTTTATATTTCCTACATCCTGTACCGCATCCGGCGTTTCCGGCTCACCTTCAAGCCCAATGTCGTCCGGCTCATCCTGGATTTCATAGATGACGGCATGAATTTCGACCCCGCCCATCCGCTGAAGTACGACCCCAAACGGAAAATTGAAAAAAGCCGCTTTTTTAAGAGCCAGATCTTCGCCACTTCGGCCCACATCTACGAGGGGGAGGATTTTATTTCCGGCAGGGTCGGAGAGATGGACTTCGAAATGTGCGAGCTCAGCGTACAGGAGATCTCACCGGTGGGCAATTCCCTCAGCCGGGTCTTCCAGGGGGTCTTCATGCATGCCACTTTCCCGGAAGAAACGGTGGGCCGGGTGATCATCTGGCCGCGCCGGTACCGGCAATTTTTCATACGGGCCATCAAGAACTTCACCTGGGAAGGAGGGATCAATCAGGATGACGAAGTGCTGAACGAGGAGTTCCGCGAATCTTTTATGACCTACGCCACGGAAGACACCCATGTGGTGAGCATTCTTTCTCCGCCCATGCAGGAGGCCATCGTCCGTTACCGCACACAGACGGGAAAGGAGATCTTCATGTCTTTTATCGACCGGGAGATATACGCCGCCGTCACTGAGGAGAAAGACCTGCTGGAGCCCTACCTGTTTCGCTCCAACCTGAGCTTCGAACTGGTACGGGAGTTTTTTGAGGATATTCACCTGCTGCTGCGCATCGCCGAGGATTTTGACCAGACGCATTGAGGCAGGTGTTTCGGTGTTATGGTGTTTCGGTACCGCAGACACACTTTAATGAATAGTCTCGGAGAGAGACTGGAGACTGCTCATAGCCCCTCAATACCGCAATACCACAAAACCGTTATACCGTTACACCGTTACACCGTTACACCAAAATACCGTAACACCTTAATACCGACACCGTTATACCCCTTCATCATGCAGGATGAGCAGCGGCACCGGGCTGTTAAAGACTTCCTTGGTGGTGTTGCTGACGTGGAAGGCCTCTTCCAGGAAGCCCCTTTTGCGGCGCACCATACAGAGTAGGCCGGCATCGTATTCTGCGACGAAGTTGTTGATGCTTTCATTAACGGCCTGTTCATCCAGTTCGTAGTGGAAGGAGTGCTCTACTCCATTCAGGAAGATGTCGATGGAGGGGTCTATGCCGTCATCTTCGGTGCCGACATCCTGGTGGAAGACGTGCACCATGGCGCCGAAGCTTTTGGCGATCTTGGCCAGCGGAACGGTGATGCCGGCATGAGAGATCCCTTCCTCGTCTACCGCAAATACGATATTCTTGATGGGTTTGAAGTCATATCCATTGGGGATGGCCAGCACGGCAGTATCTGTACTTCTCATCACGCCATTGGTGGTGCTGCCGGTGAAGATCTCTTTCAGGGCCGAGGAGCCCTGAGTGCCCATGATGATGAGGCCGTAGCCTGACTTGTCGGCCATGTCGGAAATGACAGGCACGGCATCGCCCCGGATGATCCGGCTTTCGATAGCCGCCCCTCTTTCGAGCCTGGGTTCGATGCGGTTGACGATCTGCAACATATTTTTGGCGGCTTCTTTTTCCATATAAGATTCTACGGACAGGAACATGCCGGCCGAGCTGTAGACTTTATAGGTATGGAGTAGCGTTATGGTGCCGCCGAAATGATTGGCGATGGCGACAGCGTAGGTAAGTGCATTTTCAGCATTTTCGGAAAAATCCGTCGGTACGAGAATTTTCTTCATCAGGTGTTTTTTTTCGTTTAATTCTGTCTGGACAGCCTGGTGATGGTTCTCCTTTTCACGGTTCGGCTCAGAGCCTAGCAATACTTTCAGGACGATGACGATGTCATCTACCGTAGGTACTACCTGCTGAAAAATGGCCTTTCCATCGACTATCAGGGCAGGGATGGCGGAGATGTCGTATTCCATCAGCTCGTCAATATCGCTGACTTCCTTGATAGGAACCTGCAACTGAAGGATCTCCATAGCGGCGAGCAGGTTGGCCCTTAATTTTTTGTGCCTGGAAGACCCAATACCCAATAGCTCGATCTCCGGCACCGGGCTCTGCCGTTCGTTTTGCTTCAGCAATTTTCCTGAGTTCTGCTTTAGCCTTGTCTTATCCTGCCTCATCTTGTCTAACATGAAAAGTTTATAATTTGTGCAATGCACCCCCCGTAAGCGAAGCATAAGCTTCTATAAATCAGGTGCTTTTCTCTTCCAGGAGAAGGCAACAAGGTTTTTTTTAAAAAAATTCACCCGGAAAAATCGGGCAATTCCCAAAGCAGAAAGATGACTTTTGTCATCCCGCAGAGATGACTTTTGTCATTTGGGCTCGGCTGCGGATATCCCTAACTTCACCAATCATCACACACAACAGAACTTCGTATTGAAGCAGGTGAACAGCCAAAAGCAATATTCCGAAGCCGGCCTTATGCTCAATGCCATCATCGAAACCGCCACCGATGGGATCATCTCCATCGGGGAAGACGGCATCATCGAGATGGCCAACCCGGCTGCGGCCCGCCTCTTTGGTTACTCCATTGATGAGCTCATCGGCCAGAGCGTCAATATGCTAATGCCATCTCCTCATCGCGAACAGCATGACAATTACATACAGCGGTACCTGCAAACCGGCCAGGCCAGGATCATCGGCATTGGCAGGGAGGTAAAGGGCAGGAAGAAGGACGGCACCATCTTTCCCATACGCCTCAGCATCAGCGAAGTGAAACTTGAAGACCGCCACCTTTTCACCGGCATCGTCCATGACCTCAGCGATCAGAAGGCCATTGAGCAGGCGCTATGGGAAGAAAAGGAACGGGCACAACGATACCTGAACATCGCCAATACCCTTATAGTGGTCATCGGGCAAGACGAAAAAGTACAATTGCTCAACCGGAAAGGCTGCCAGTTGCTGGGCATTGAAGAAAGTGAGGCCGTGGGAAAAAACTGGTTTGAACTGGCCATCCCTGCACGCTACCAGGAGGAAATGAGAGGGTTTTTCAGGGCGCTGATGAACGGCAGGGACATTGATTATTACGAAAACTTCGTGCAGCCCAGAGAAGGGGAGCCCCGCCTGATCGCCTGGCACAATTCCGTGCTCTATTCCCAGGAGGGAAAGGCCATTGCCACCATGAGTTCAGGCATAGACATCTCCGCCCAGCGCGAAGCGGAAGACCGCATCATCGGCCTCAATGCCGAGCTGGAACAGCGCGTGGAGTCCCGGACGGAAGAACTGGCGGAGGCCGTCAACCAGTTACTCGACATTAACACGAAGCTGAAACACGAGATCAAGGAGCGAAAGGCCGCCGAAGAGGAGATCCGCAAAAGCGAGGCCAAACTCAAACTGGCCCTGGAAAAAGAGAAGGAACTGAGCGACCTCAAGTCGCGTTTCGTCTCCATGGCCTCCCATGAGTTCCGCACCCCGCTGAGCACCATACTCTCGTCCGCCGACCTGATCGAAGCCTATACCAGTGAGGAACAACAGAAAAGGCGGCTGCGGCACACTACCCGCATCAAGTCATCCGTGGCCAATCTCACCGGCATCCTCAACGATTTCCTCTCCCTCAGCCGCCTGGAAGACGGCAAGATCGAAGCCCAGCCCGTAAAGTTCGACCTGGCGGTGCTCTGCCGCGAAGTGCTCGATGAGATACAGGGCCTGCTCAAACCCGGCCAGAAGGCCTTCCTCGAAGGGCTGGAAGAAGGAACCGAGATCTTTCTCGACAAGAAGATCCTCAAAAATATTTTCCTAAACCTCCTTTCCAACGCCATCAAGTATTCCGAAAAAGATAAGCCCATCGTCATCCGCATTAAACTGAAAAAGGGCGAATCGCTCAACTTCAGTATCACCGACCAGGGCATCGGCATTCCGGAAGAAGAACAGCAGCACCTGTTCACACAGTTCTTCAGGGCCCATAACGTGGAAAATATACAGGGCACCGGCCTGGGGCTCAATATCGTAAAACGCTATGTCGACCTCATGAATGGCGCCATCCGTTTCGAGAGCAGGCTGGGAGAAGGCTCCACCTTCTACGTCAGCCTCCCACTTTAAAGAAAACGGGTTTTCCGGCCATCTCTAAGCCAAAATCATCTATAGATGTTATATTTGCAGCTAACGCGAGGCTTTAGCCAAGAGTAAACCGAATAACAAGCAAGAAAACTGATGAAGAAAATATTAGTAATCGAAGACAATAGCGAGGTCCGGGAAAACCTGGAGGAGATCCTCGAGCTCTCTGGTTATGAAGTGATCACTGCTGAAGATGGTAAGGTAGGGGTGGAAAAAGCCCTCACTGACCCGCCCGACCTCATCCTCTGCGATGTCATGATGCCTCATCTCGATGGTTTTGGCGTGCTCAACATACTCAGCAAAAAGAGCTCCACAGCTAATGTGCCCTTTATTTTCCTGACCGCCAAAGCCGAAAAGAGCGACTTTCGCCGCGGCATGAACCTCGGCGCCGATGACTATGTGACCAAACCTTTCTATAAGGACGAGTTGCTCGACGTCATCGAAACCCGCCTGCAGAAAAGCGAGCAATTGCGCAAACAGTTCGACAAGACCGACCAGGGCCTCACTGCCTTCATCAACGAGGCTAAAGGATACGAAGAACTGCGCAAACTCTCCGAAGAACGCAAGGTAAAACACTACAAGCGCCGGGAGCTGATCTTCGAAGAGGGCGATTATCCGCGCTACCTCTACTTCGTTAAAAAAGGAAGGGTGAAAATTTTCAAGACCAACGAAGACGGCAAGGAATACATCATCAACATCTGCAAGGAAGGGGATTTCTTTGGCTATATCGACCTCATCAAGGAGGCCAAATACACAGAATCAGCCGCCGCCATGGAAGATACGGAGCTGAGCCTCGTGCCCAAGGAAGACTTCTCCAAACTGCTGCACGCCAATCGGGACGTGGCTTCCCAACTCATCAAGATGCTGGCCGACAACGTCACCGAAAAGGAAGAGCAACTCCTCAACCTGGCCTACAATTCCGTACGCCGACGCGTGGCCGACGCCATCCTGCTCCTCAGCCAGAAACAGGAAGACGGCAGCATCAGCATCCTGCGGGACGACCTGGCCCGCATCGTGGGCACCGCCAAGGAAAGCGTGATCCGCATGCTTACCGAGTTCAAGGAGGATGGATATATCGAGATCGTCGATGGCGCCATCCGCATCATCGACCGGGAGCGCCTGGAGAATATGCATGCCTGAGGATTGGGTGATTGGTGGCTTGGCGCCCTATCGATCCGGGTAGTTATCGGAATGGCAAAAGCTGCTATTGCCGCCTGAGTTATCCGTTAAGCCAGAGCGCAGTGGGAAACTGCACCCCACCAAAAAAAAGCCCTCCGCACGGGAGGGCTTATCAAAAACCGATAACACTAAATTTTCCAGTTAGTTTATTGGCAACGCATATTTGTAACTAGTATAAAACCTTGTCTGTACAATTCCAAAGGTAAGGAGGCAGCCAGAGCCGGGGAATGACAATTATCACTTCAGGCTGATAACATTTATCAGCTGGCCACTTTTGAAGCCTTCAGCTCCACATCAGCCCACTTCCAGGCTTCCTCAAACTGTTTTTTAACCTTGGCGGCTTCCCGTTCTTTCTTTTGGGCCAGAAGGCTTTCGTGTAATCCTTTTAGCGCCCAGCCGTTTTTCGGAAAGATCTCCAGGTCGCGTTTATATAAGGCTTCGGCTTCCGCATATCTTTGCTCCTCGAGCAGAATGGGCCCCAGGTGGTGGCGGATAGAGAAAAACCAGTCGGGTGGTTCATTATAGCTCAGCCCATCTTCCAGGGCGATGGCTTCGGTGAGCAGGGCGATGGCCTCTGCTGCCCGCCCTCTGGTATGGACGATCTCCGCCGAGAGTACCTTACCGGCGATCTCCAGCAAACTTTTCGCGGAATTGATATCCCAGATGGTGATGGCCTGTGCTTCGGGCTCAGCAGCTGCCCGGCGCAAGGCCGCCAGTTCTTTCTCCGCTTCGGCCGGCTGGCCCTGGGCCGCATAGGCCATTCCCCGGGCGTATCTCCAAATGGCCCTGGGGTAGGGCAAGTCGTCAGCCGGGCGCGGCAGTTCCAGTATATCGGCCCACTTTCCAAATTTCACCATGACGAAATAGGGAATAGACCAGTAGTGCTGAATGGTTCCCATGCCGGGTTCCCGCATGGCCACCGTATCCAGCTTGGCCACCATGCGCTCAGCCGCTTCTATGGCCAGTTCGCCGCGCCCTTCGAAGGCCGCGCATGCCGAGAGAAAGTGAAAGTTATGCGGGTAATAGGCCAGCGGATAGGCCCCGGCAGCATGGCAGGCGCTGACATACAGGCTGTCTACCCTGACGGCTGCCTCATTGACCAGGGAGCCCTCGTGGTAATCTCCCGTTTGAATGTAGGTGTGAGAAGGCATGTGTACGAGATGCCCGGCGCCCGGCGCCAGGCTGGGCAAACGCGTGGCATAGGGTTTGGCGGCTTCGGGCTTCAAAGAGGCTTCCGTCGCGTGAATATACAGGTGGATGGCGGCTACATGGTTTTCATCCCGCTCCAGTATGCCTTCCAGTATACAGAGGATCTCCGGCGTCCAGGGGCGGGGCTCTCCTTCAAAGGACCACAGGTCCCAGGGATGAACGTCCATGATGGCCTCCGCCAGCATGGCGGCGATATGGTTATCTTCGGGAAACTGCTCATGGGCCTTCCGCATAGCCTTCACGTAAGCCTGGTCATAAGCGGAGCGGTCCTCCACCGGCTCCGGCGGATAGCGCTCCGCCATGGCACGGATAAGAGCCTGTTCTTTGGGAGTGGCGCCATCCATGTACTTTACGGCCTTCTGTGCTTCCTCATAGGCCAGGCTTACCACGGTAGGGTCCATGCCGGCATTATAATTGGGCCCCAGCACATAGGCCAGCCCCCAGTGGCACATGGCGCATTCCGGGTCCAGTTTGGTGGAATATTTAAAAGAGCGGGCGGCTTCCGCATGGTTAAAGGCATTGGCCAGCTTCAAGCCCTGCAGGAAGAAGCGGCGGGCTTCCTCCACCTCGGTGGTGATGGGGAAATCGTAATCGCCTAAACCATCAAAAACGGGCGCCGGCTGATCGGTATCCGCCAGCGCGTCCACCGCCACGGGCGCGCACATCACCGGCACGGCCTGAGTGATATCTGCGGTAGTGTTGATTTCTTTTCTGGCCTGGCAGGCGGCCAGCAAGGCCAGGCCCATCAGGAATACGATTTGTGATCTCATTTTCATCTCGGTATTTTTAAGGTAATCCAATAGAGTTAGGGATTGCGCGAAAATAAGTTACCCAGAGCAGACGAAGTTATTTTGTGCGCTAACAAGGCAAAAAACGTAGGCATAGTGGGGCTA
>CAYVVK010000263.1:0-5792 GCA_964454855.1 uncultured Phaeodactylibacter sp.
GAAAGAGCTTTTTTTTAAGAAACTCCACCTCCATTTGGAGCTGGCCGATTTTGGCATACAGTTTGGCCTTTTCAGCTTCCACTTCAGAGGCGGCCTTTTCCGGCGCCTTGGCTGAGAAAATTTGCTCCGCTTTACTAAGGAAATCTTGTTTCCAGGACGATATCTGATTGGGGTGAAGTTCGTATTTTTCACCCAGTTCGCTAAGGGTGGAACGTTCCTGGAGAGCTTCCAGGACGACTTTGAGCTTGAACTCTTTGCTGAATTTTCTGCGTTGTTTTTTCATGACCTTAATTGCAGTTTAAAGTTAGACAAATTTCAACTTAACTGCTGGTCCGAATTTTTGGGGGAAGTATAAGCCTGAGCGGAGGCGCCGCCGTTGCTGAAAGTGAAGGTGGCCGAGCGCCCGCTGTCGGCGGTATTGGCCTCATAGCACACTTCCACAGTGGCGTTTCCATAGCCGGAAGCAGGCGTTACCGAGCTGATCCATGCTGCGGAATAGCTTGCCGACCAGGCCGTATTGGCAGTGATGCTGAAAGACAGGCAGCCGCCCGGCGCATCCGCTTCCTGGCCGGCCGGGCTCGCGGCAATGCTTTCTGCAACGCCTGCCTGAAGAACGGCCAGGATTTGTATAAGCCCTCCCTCGCCGGCCAGCTGTATGCTGGCCTCCCGGCTTTCTGTGGAGGTGTTGCCCTGATAATCGACGGTTACGGTGGCGCTATTGCTGCCATCGGCAGGAGAGAGGCTCAGCCATTCGGCATCCTTACTGACCCTCCAGCTGGCGTTGGAGTTTATGTTGAAGTTAATGAATCCTGCCTCCGGGCCCACGTTCAGCAGTCCGGGGCTGACCGTCAGGTAAGCATCCTGCCCTTCCTGGGTTAAACTTACGGTCTTGCTCAGGCCTCCTGCATTGACTGTGAGGAAGGCCGCACGGGTATTCGCCGATGGGTTTTCCGTGAAGTTGACCCGAAAACTGCCGGAACCAATTCCGGAACCACGGGTGATCCCCATCCAGCTGAAGATCTCGGAAGCCGTCCACTCCAGGGAGGTAGATACCGTCACGATGGCGAAACCGGCATCAGAACTTACATCGATGAACTCGGGAGAGGCTTCCAGGCTGGCGCCACAGCCCTCGGTAAATACCCGAAGGACAGAGGAGTAACTGCTGAATTCATCGCCGCCACAATCGGCGCGCACCTGAATTTCATAGGCCATGCAGGGGGAGAGGTTGTTCAACATCAGGAAAGTAGATGGGCTCCAGGCTCTTTCTATCCAGCTGCCACTCTCGTGGCGATAACGGGCCTGATAGGCCACCGCGCCTTCGGCGGGTTCCCAGGTGACGTCGATACTCGTCTGCCCGAACTCGGTCACCGATAGGTTGGCCGGGGTAGGGCAGGAGCTGTTCCCTGTCCCCTCGCAGGCCAGGGTGGCGGCGCGATATTCGTTGTAATAGAAACTGGCGCGGGCATACTGGCCGGCGGTAAAAGTGGCCCGGCAGCCAGGGGGAGCATAAGACATGACATTGCTTACGTCCGGATTGTAGGGCTGGCCGTTGGTGTCCGTATAGGTGCCGATGTAATTACAACCTTGTGAAACCAGCAGGAACTGGCAGTTCAGGCCGCTTAGGTTGGGGTCGGCAGGCGTATCGCAGACGTCATCGCCGGCCGACCCGCAATTGCTGCCGTTGGCCAATTCATCCGACAGGCCGCAGTTGTTCTTGCCGTGGGTGTGATAAAGGCCCAGGTAGTGTCCCAGTTCGTGGGCAAAAGTATTGCCTCTGTCCATACAGGCGCGCCTTACCACAAAAAAACTGGCCGGTGTCTGCCAGGGGAAAAGGGCATATCCGCAGAGGCTGCCGCCGTTGGCGGTCAGGATGCCCCCGGGAATATAGAGGTCGATCACACCGCTGTTGTATTCCCCTTCAGGGCTCCTGAGCAGCTCGTTCTGCTCGCTGTAGTCGAAATCGAAAAATTGGTCATTGTCGATGTAATTTGCCGGCCCGCATTGTACAAATTGCAGGTTGGCGTTCTGGTAATAATTGTTCACGATCTCCAGGGCCGCGTCGAATTCGGCCTGAGTATAGCCTCCGGTGCCATCACTGCGCCTGATGATATGAGGCCGGATCGGCACGGTGGCCACCGGCAGGCGGCCGCGGTTTTCCAGAAAGCGTGCGGTATACTCATTGACCTGAGGCTGCAGGCTGTTCATCATGGCGATGGCCTCCGGGCTGGGTTCCGCCCCGCACCAGCTTCCTGAGCTGATCTCCTGGGCATTCATAAAAGCTGCAAAAAGTAAAAAGGAAAAGAAGAGTTTTAGCCGTTTCATTGTTATGGAATTGGTTTTGGTGTTTAAATGTCAGGCATTACAAACTTACTCCTGAGCGGGGGCCATGGAGTGGGAGAGGGTAAAGCCTCTGATCAATCGTCCGGGTTGGGATACACAATGAGGGGAAACCACTAAATTAGGCATTCGGGGAAATGAAAGCAAATAATAGTGAGAATATGTTAGAGTCCTGATCATAATAATTGTGCTTTTCCCGGGAGATGGAGATTTTCCAACCCTTGGTTGTAAGATGAGATTTGCGGGGGTGGGGTGGGGGGTGGGAAAGCCAGCGTTCAAGCCACAGGCTACGGCAAAAAAAAATCCCGAAGAAAAAAGGCCCTGAGCGCTTTTCCTTCGGGAATGGATACCTCACCTAATTAGCGGGGATTACTAAGCCGGCTCAATGTTTTGATTGACCCGGAAGAAGTTTTCGGGGTCGTATTTGGCTTTGATGCGCGCCAGCCTGGCGTAATTGTGCTGGTAAGTGGCCTTCACCCGTTCCTGCCCTTCCTCCATCATGAAGTTGATGTAAGAGGCGCCGGCGGAGTAAGGGTGCAGCGCAGCCCAGTATTCCTTTGCCCAACTGCTGATGGCTTCTTTGTGGGCGGGATTTTCCTCTATGCCGGCGATCACCATAGACCATCTGGCGTCCCGGTAGCCGAAAGCCGTGTCCTCCGGGCCTACGCGGTGTACCGCTCCGTCAACGGGGTATAGGTGCATCGTAGACATTACCCCCGGGATGCGGCTGCCGAAATCCATATGTATGGCGATCGCTTCGTCGCTCAGTTCCCGAACGAAATCTCCCTTCCAGTACCACTGCAGGCCGGGGGGCAGAAGGGGGGTGAACATGCCCTGCAGGGCCGGGAAAGGCATGGGCCCCACTCCGTCCAGTATGGGCGGGTGTTTTGCTCTCACTTCCCGGAATGCTTCATCTGCCTTTTCCTTATCCCCTGTGTAGCACCATATGATGCCGCATACAGGCTTCAGGTGAAGCGCTTCCGGAAACGATGGCGCCGGAGGCACTTTCATAATGGACAGAAAACCGTATATGTCCTCTGAGGACCGCTGCTGAAAATCGCGATACCAGGCCATAACCTCCCGGCTCTGCTCCAGGGGCCAGAACATTGGGCCGCCGTAGACGGTATGCACCGGGTGAGCCTGGAAAAGGAAAGAAGTGACGACGCCAAAGTTGCCGCCGCCGCCGCGAATGGCCCAAAACAGATCGGCATTTTCGCTTTCACTGGCCTTTACCTGCCGGCCGTCGGCCAGGATGAGTTCGGCCTCCAGCAGGTTGTCGATCGTCAGGCCGTACTTTCGGCTGAGGTAGCCGTGGCCTCCGCCCAGGGTTAAGCCGGCAATTCCGGTTGACGAAATGATGCCGGAGGGAACGGCCAGGCCAAACGGGTGGGTGGCCTCGTCAATATCTCCCTGTGTGCAGCCGGGCTGAACCCTCACCTGGCGCTTTTCGGGCTCCACTTCGATCTTTTTCATGGCGCCCAGGTCGATCACCAGGCCTTCATCGCATACGCCGAGGCCGGCGCCGTTGTGGCCGCCTCCACGTACTGCGGCCAGGATATCGTGCCGGCGCGCATACTGGACAGCGGCCTTGACATCCTCTACTGTAGAACAGCGGGCGATCAGGCCGGGGAATTTGTCGATCATGCCGTTATACACCTTGCGCGCTTCGTCATAGTGGATGTCTGAAGGCAGTATGAGCTGCCCGGAGAATTGCTGCCGCAGGGTTTTAAGCGCCTCTTCTGCAAAAGGGCCCTGGGTAATGCTTCGTGTTTTCATCAGGTATTTGGTTTTGATATGAAATACTGCTTCAAAAGTAAGCGAATGCCTGCCGCTTTGCCGCGGTAGATGAGCCGGCAGCAGGCAGCTCCTATTGCGCCCGGCCGTTTTCCTAGCAAGCCGTTTCCAGCGATAAATTCCTTAGATTTGCGAGATCATAAATCCAGAAAAAAGATGATGAAACGAGTACTTATCCTTTTTTTGGCCGTGCTGCTGCTTGCTGCCTGCCAGCAGCAGGAAGAAAAAGCCATGGCCGATACCATACTTTTCAACGGCAATATCTATACCGTAAGTGAAGCCAATCCCCGTGTAGAGGCCCTGGCCATCAAAGACGGCCGCATTCTGCTGGCCGGCACAATGGAGGAAGTACAGGCCCAGAAGGGAGACAGCACGGAAATGATCGACCTGCAGGGGCGCTTCGCCATGCCTGGCTTCATTGAGGGCCACGGCCACTTCTCCGGCCTGGGCCAGAGCCTGATGAACCTCAATTTTCTGAATTCCAAAAGCTGGGATGAGATCGTACGGATGGTGGAAGCCACCGCACAGCAAACCGCTCCCGGAGAGTGGATCAGCGGCCGCGGCTGGCACCAGGAGAAATGGACGCAACCCCTGGAGCGCTCCGTGCTGGCCTATCCTTATCACCATTTGCTAAGCACCGTTTCTCCCGATAATCCCGTCGTGCTGCGGCATGCCAGTGGCCATAGCCTGCTGGCCAACGCCAAGGCCATGGAAATTGCCGGTATATCAGCAGAGACTCCCGATCCTTTTGGCGGAGAGATCGTCCGCGATTCGCGGGGGGAGGCCATCGGCGTGTTCGAAGAAACAGCAATGGCGCTGATCATGGATGCCTACAGCGAGTACCGCGCCACCCTTAGCCCGGAGCAGAAAAAGGAGGAATGGCTGAAAGGCATTGCCCTGGCGGAGGAAGAATGCCTGCGCAAAGGCGTTACCTCTTTCCAGGATGCCGGCTCCTCTTTCGAGGAGATCAGCCGGTATACCGAGCTTGCTGAGAACGGGGAGCTTGACCTGCGCCTGTGGGTGATGATTAGCGGCCGGGCCGACGGCCTGGAAGAAAAGGCCGCCGATTTCCCGCAGATTGGCATCGGCAACGACTTCCTCACCGTGCGCGCCATCAAAGGGTATATGGATGGCGCACTCGGAGCTTTCGGCGCCTGGCTGCTCGAACCCTACGCCGACAAGCCGGGCTCCTATGGTAAGAATACCACCGACATCGATACCCTGCGGAAATGGGGCGCCATTGCCTTTGAGAACGGCCTGCAATATTGCGTGCACGCCATCGGCGACCGCGGCAACCGCGAAGTGCTAAACATCTTCGAGGAACAATTTGAGAAGGGCCCTTCCAAAAAAGGCCTGCGCTGGCGGGTCGAACACGCACAGCATCTCGACACCACCGATATTCCGCGCTTCCGGGAAATGGGCGTCATCGCCTCCATGCAGGGCATTCACTGCACCTCCGATGCACCCTTCGTCGAAAAGCGCCTGGGTGAAGAGCGCGCCCGCCTGGGCGCCTACCCCTGGCGCTCCCTGCTGGATGAGGGCGTGGTTATCGCCAATGGCACCGATGCCCCGGTGGAGGACGTAGACCCGATTGAATCTTTCTACGCCTCCGTCACCCGCAAGCGTGCCGATACCGGCTTCGAGTTCTACCCCGAACAGCG
>CAYVVK010000263.1:5802-7984 GCA_964454855.1 uncultured Phaeodactylibacter sp.
AGGCCGTCTACTCCTACACCTTTGGCAATGCCTATGCCGCCTTCGAGGAAAACATCAAAGGCTCTCTGGAAAAGGGTAAAGTGGCTGACATCGTCGTCCTCTCCCACGACCTGCTGAATTGCACCGACGAAGAGATCCTCGATACCAAAGTACTCATGACTATTGTAGATGGAAAGGTGAAGTACGAGCAGAAGTAGAAAACTTAGGCCTGGACGGAGTTCGTTGGAAAAACGAACTCCGTCCGGGCCTAACAACATGAGGCGCCTGGACAGAAACAGTTTGACGATTTGCCCCGGAAGCCCGGGAATAAGTCTTTTGGCACTCCTCGGACGAAGCAGTAGGTGTGACTTACGTTTGTCCAGGTACTAACAATACAACAATCTAACAATGCCTAAACCCTAAGCCGCTCATACTCCTCATGCCGCTCCAGGAAGGTTTCCACGAAGGGGCAGGTCGGTTTCACCTTAAAGCCCCGCTCATCGGCGTATTGAAAACCTCCCTCCACGATGCGTGAAGCGATCCCCTGGTTGCGCAGGGGTTCGGGTACGTAGGTCGATTTAAAATTGAGGATGGTATGGCCGTTGTCCTTTTGCTTTTCGTACTGAAGCTCGGCGTCTTCATAGCTTTCGAAAGGGACGAAAAAGCGGCGCTCCTCGGTATCGTGTTGTATCTGCAGTTCGTGGGTTTTAATTTCCATGATAAGGTTTACTTATTGAAGGAGGGCGCCCCGGCGGATGTTCACACAGGAGAAACCCAATGTCCGCCATCGAACATATGGAGTGCTTTTAGAATTGCTAATAGTAGATATGGCTTCCAGAAACAACGATTTTCCCGCCCGAGCGAAAAAGCTCCCCGACGCTTCAGTAGAGCAGCTGGACAAACCGCTGCTCATCTGGGACGGCCAGTGCGGTTTCTGCCATTACTGGGTGCTGCGCTGGGAGATGATGACCGGAGAAAAGGTAGATTACGAAACCTACCAGGAAGTAGGCGAAAAGTTTCCTGAAATACCTGAAAAGGAATTTCAAAAAGCTGCTTTCCTCATAGAACCCGATGGCGATGTTTTTCGCGGTATGGGCGCGGCCTTCCGCACCTTTACCTATGGCGGCCCCTGGGGCTTTCTCTTCCACTGGTACAACCGCTCGGCCCTGTTCCACGGGCTGATGGACCGCATTTACAAGTGGATCGCTCTCCACCGGCCCTTTATGTACCAGCTTACCCGACTGATGTGGGGCAAAAACCCGGCGCGGCGGCAGCCCTACTGGCTGATCTACTTGCTGGGGCTCGCCGCAGCCCTTTTTCTGCTGGCCTCTCTGCTTTAACCTCAACCTCAACCCTCAACCTCAACCCTCAACCCAGGGCTTTGTAAGCCATGTACCATATCTTTGATTGGGGCAAGCTAACATTTGCCCGCCGACAACTGTTTAATTAAACGGAACACTTTTTTTTACAAACCAAACGTAAGACTAACATGAAAGAAGGCTGGGTAAAGATTTACAGCTCCAAGGAAGTATTCAAAGCCAGGATCGTAGAGGATGTCCTCAAACAAAATGGCATTGAAAGCCATATGGTAGACAAGCCGGACCACGCCATCCCATCCCTCGGCGAAGCAGCCTTATACACCCCCCCGGAAAAAGCACAGGCCGCTATCGAACTGCTGAAAAAAGAAGAACTCATCGAGGAAGATGAGGAATAGGCCGGGACGGCTGTACAGAAAGAAAAAAGAGGCTTGCTGAGGCCATCAGCCAAGCCTCTTTTACATTCAACAATTTTCCATCTCAGCTGTATACTTTACCGAAACAACCGATACCATGAAAAGCAAAGAAAACTGGAACGAACTGACTCCTGAGGAAGCCTATGTCATCGAGCGAAAAGGCACCGAACGGCCCTTCACCGGCGAGTTTGACAAACATAAAGAGCCCGGCGTTTACGTCTGCCGCCGTTGCGAAGCTCCCCTGTACAAGTCGGAAGATAAATTCGATTCCGGCTGCGGCTGGCCGAGTTTCGACGATGAGATCCCCGGCGCCGTGCGCCGCGAGCGCGATGCCGACGGGCGCCGCACCGAGATCCTCTGCGCCAATTGCGATGCCCACCTGGGCCACGTTTTTATTGGTGAGCGCATAACGCCCAAAAATACCCGCCACTGCGTCAACTCCATTTCCATGAAGTTCATCCCGCGGGAAGA
>CAYVVK010000263.1:7994-8582 GCA_964454855.1 uncultured Phaeodactylibacter sp.
ACGGCCATTATCGAGGGCGCCGAGGCCAATCCGAATGATCCGGAACTCTGGTATGTGCTCGGCAAGGTGCATGCCGAGCTGGAAGAGTGGGAAAAGATGGATACAGAAAAAAAAGCGTGAAGTAGCCACATTCGCATGCGGCTGCTTCTGGAGCAAAGAACATTTTTTCTCTCGCATCGATGGAGTAGTGGCTACCCGTGTGGGATACACCGGTGGCTACTATCTTTAACGGCTAAGCCGGAAAGTATAACTAAAGCCAAAAACCGCATAGGCATCATTGTTGTCCCCGCCGCGGGTGAAAATATTCGGCGCCTTGTCAGCCTGATTTGGGTTGACGGCCGGCCGGCTGAGTTTGGCGGCCAGTTCTCCCTTCTCCTCATAGATGCGGGTATAGTTGAGGTAGTCTCCGCTTACGTCATCCAGGTAGTCGGTGAACAGCCAGCGGCCGCTGATCTCAAAGCCGATGGCACTACGCCGGTTGACGTTCCAGCGCAGGCCGGCGCCGAAAGGAACGGCAAACTGCGTGCGCTTGTAGGGCGGCTCATAGCCTTCCAGGCCCTGTCCTTCCGTGCCGATGGGCTGCAATGC
>CAYVVK010000264.1:0-2295 GCA_964454855.1 uncultured Phaeodactylibacter sp.
AAAAGGCCCGCACCAAAGCAGATAATACGGATGGCAGTGAGAGCTGGCTGGAGCGGCTGTTTAAGCCTGGTGACGGACAATAAAAAAACCCGCAGCCGGGATATAAGTAGGCGGACAGATTTATTTTACTTATACTGCTTCGGCAGTAGAGCCTGAAACGCTTTATTCTCGGGCGTTTCGGGTGAATTGTTACATTGTTAAATTGTCACATTGTTTGTGTCCGCCTACTTAGCTGCGGGCACATGGTTTATTGGCAAAAATTGGGATTGTCCTTTTGGGAACGGCTTTTAAAGGGTTTATACTCCGCCCGAACTGGCTGTTACCAAAATCTTCAGTTTTTTGCTCTGATTCGGGCGGCAAGGGGATTTACGGGAAGTATTCAATGCCATATTGTGGATCACCCGCACAGGTGCTCAGTGGGGTAATTTGGACAGCAGCTTTCCGGACTGGACAGCTGTTTACTACTATTTTTACAATTGGACCCGTGAAGGGCTAATGGCCAAAATCAATCGGGCCCTGAATGAATATGAGCGCCAGGCTTTGCAACGCAGAAAAAGTCCAAGCCTTTAAATTGTTGATTCCCAAAGTGTTAAACCCGCTCCAATGATCTATGAACACCGGGGCATTGATGGGCACAAAAACATAAATGGCCGAAAGCGCCAGCTCCTTTGTGACACTTTGGGGCGCATTCATCAGGCCTGGGTTCATCCAGCCAATGAGCATGATAGTCCGGCTGGGGTGCAATCGTATCAATGCAGATTACGCGCATACCTTAAAAAGTTCGGTTTCGTTCCTGTATTTGGCCAATTACTCAATGATTTTATCGAAATACGCGTTTTTTGAAGAATAAATTTTCAAATACATTCTAATTTAACTAATTTCATCACAATAAATAGCTAATCGTTATTTCTTCATACATAAATGACGATGGTAGAAAAATAGTAAACTTGCATTTAAGTAGGTGGACAGAACAATATAACAATTCAACAATGTAACAATCTGCCCGGAACGCCTGAAAATAAAGCGTTTCAGGCTCTGCTTTCGAAGCAGTATAAGTAAACTAAATCTGTCCGCCTACTTATCGTCTATGATGCCAACTTTATTGTCAAATAATCATATCAAGCATATTTTATTACTTCTCTAAAATTCGGATTAGTATGAAAAAAGTACTCTACATTACTCTCACGCTTTTTTTAACCTTCTCTACCTTTCAACTTTTTGCACAGCAAGACATCATAAGATGCTATTCTGCTGAGGTAAATGAAAAACTCAGGCAAAAATACGGCTTGGGCTCTATTCAGGACTTTGAAGATTGGCTTGCCCCCTTGGTGCGTCAACAAAAACGCCAAACCTCTGGCACAAGATCAGTCGTTTCCTCCTTACCTGTAGTTTTTCATATTATCCATGACAATGATGCAATTGGTACAGGAGACAACCTTGCAGCCACCTACATCAATGCTCAGCTCGAGCAGCTTAATAACGACTTCCGCAAAATTACAGGGACTTCCGGAGACAACAGCAATCCCGTAGGCGCAGATTCAGAGATCGAATTCTGTATGGCAGTAGTAGACCCTCAGGGCAATCCCATGGCTGAACCCGGAATCAACCGTATTGACCGAAATGCACAGGGCTGGACTGCCCCTCCTTATGGCCAATGCCGAGGCCCATTTCTCAATTTAGATTATATTGAAAATACCATTAAACCGGAATCACAATGGGATCCTAACAATTATATTAACATTTGGGTGATGGATCTCAATTGTGGACTATTGGGCTATGCACAATTTCCCAGCGACTCAGGTTTAGACGGCTTGAACGACGATGGTGGCCTTGCCAGCACCGATGGGGTAGTTGTGATCACAGGATCAGTAGGAAGTACAACCAACCCAAATCCAAATCCTATTTCCACCCGATTTGATGCAGGGCGGACGCTTACACACGAGCTTGGCCACTTTTTTGGCCTTCGCCATATTTGGGGAGATGCTACCTGTGGCAATGATTATTGTGCTGACACCCCTACACAGGAGACCTCAAGCAGTGGCTGTCCTACCACCACTACCTGCGATGGAGTTCTCGATATGGTTGAAAACTATATGGACTACAGCGATGACGACTGTATGAACATTTTCACCATCGACCAAAAAGCACGTATGCAAGCTGTCTTGGCAAATAGTCCCAGAAGGGGATCATTGATCAACTCGACTGCTTGTTCGGGCACGGGCAACGTTGCGCCGGTTGCTTCATTCACCTTCAATGCAACTGATTTGCAGGTGAGCTTCGACGGGTCAGGCAGTA
>CAYVVK010000264.1:2395-8570 GCA_964454855.1 uncultured Phaeodactylibacter sp.
GCGACAGTGATGGAACAATTGACTCCTACAGCTGGGATTTTGGGGATGGAAATACTGCGACTGGTGTTACGGCCTCGCATACCTACGCCGCAGCGGGAAGCTATACCGTTACCCTCACCGTAACTGACAACGATGGCGCTACTGACACCGACCAGCAAACGGTGAGTGTTTCCACGTCTACCTCTAATAATCCGCCGGTTGCTTCATTCACCTTCAATGCAACTGATTTGCAGGTGAGTTTCGACGGGTCAGGCAGTAGCGACAGTGATGGAACAATTGACTCCTACAGCTGGGATTTTGGGGATGGAAATACCGGGACTGGTGTTACGGCCTCGCATACCTATGCCTCAGCAGGAAGCTATACCGTTTCCCTCACCGTAACTGACAACGATGGCGCTACTGGCACCGACCAGCAAACGGTTAGTGTTTCCACATCTGGCTCTGACATGTATGTCCAGAGCATTGTTCTATCAACCAACTCCCAAGGAAGGGGACAACATACAGGTGTTGCAACGGTCACGATTGTTGATAACAATGGTAACCCCGTTTCCAATGCAACTGTAACTGGTACCTTCTCGGGATCTTTGGTTGAAACAGTTTCGGGCAATACAGATGCAAGTGGAGCTGTAACTCTTGAAACCACAAGTACCAAGCAAGGTGGAAATATTAATTTTGGTTTTTGTGTTGATGATGTCACCCATGCTACCCTAACCTACAATAGCGCATTGAATAATGTAAGCTGTACGGGAGCGGGTTTCAGGACTGGCAATGCCAGAACCTTCACAGAAGGTGAAATATCCCTTCGCCAATACCCCAATCCTGTTACCCAAAATGAGGCAATCTTTGAATTTTCACTGAGCCAAAGCAGTGTCGTAAGGCTTTCTATCCTGAACATTAACGGCCAGTTGATTAAGGAGCAAGAAAGCAAATTGGAGAGAGGGGATCATAAGATCTTAATGGAGCTAAACGTGAATTCAGGCATGTATTTTTATTTCTTTAGAACCGATGATTCCATCCAGAGTGGGAAAATGATCATCAAAAACGACAACTAAGCATGGACAAAATGCTCCTTGTTTGTCATATTCAAAAGGTGTACCCATAAAGGATTATGAGTCGAAGATCCTTAGGCTTGCTTAGCTCTGGCTCTTTTGAGTGGATGCGGCCATAATCTTCCTTTTGTTATGATTCACAAGCTAGTGAAAGCGGCACGAATTAACAGGTCAGTTCAAGCTACTGTGAACCAAGACGTTAAGGGGCCACGAAATCGCCAGTTAATTCGGTCTAGTCGCACTAGTGCTTTGAGAGTTAATTAATTGACAGGTAGTTGGTGTTATAATAGATTGATAACCCGTTGATTATTTCGACTGCCGACTGTCAACTATTTACTGCCGACTGCACTAGGTGGACTCGTTCTGATTGAATGAGTCCACCTATTTTATTGATCTTGGAGTAACAACTACTGTATCTCTGTATTCCCCTTTCCGCCTTCTTTCATCCGCCATAGCCGCAGGCGACGGCGGGCTCACTTCTATCAGCCGCCGAAGCCTCGGCGAAGGAGGCCGCCTTCCGACTTCCAACTTCCAATCCCCCTTCCCGCCCCACAGCCAGCGCCGGAAGCCAAAGGTTTTCACCTGACGGCAGCCCGGCACCGGCCCGAAGGTGATCATCCATTCATCCTCCGTCACCCACCAGAAGGAGCGGCCTTCTTCCAGGATGCGGTTCTCGTGGTAGTTGTAGAAACCGTTGTATTCAAAACCGGCGTCTATCTTTTCAATGGGAATGCCTTCTTGCTGCAGCCACTGAAAAGCCTGATGGCGTGCCCGGTTCCAGGCCAGGTAATCGTGGGTGGCCAGCAGGCTGAAGAGGCTCATGAGGAGCAGGGGCAGCAGCTTGGGCCAGCGGATGGGGCCGGAGGATAAGGCCAGGAATAGCAGAAAAGTAGACGCTATGGGGAGCAGCAGGTAGCGGTCGAAAAAGCTGGTGATGGACATGGCGGGCAGGTAGAGGGCGTTGGCCAGCAGCAGAAAGGTGAAAAAGCGTTGTTGCGTCCGGGAAAGTGATTTCCAGTGAAAAACAGCGGCCCAGAGCAGGGCGGTGGCGGAGAGCTGGCTGAGGAAGTTGATGGCCAGCATGCTCCATTCCGGCAGCCGGGGCGTGTTGGCCAGCCCGAGAGTGTACACATCGGCCAGCAAT
This sequence comes from uncultured Phaeodactylibacter sp., assembly GCA_964454855.1. Classification (GTDB taxonomy): domain Bacteria; phylum Bacteroidota; class Bacteroidia; order Chitinophagales; family Saprospiraceae; genus CAYVVK01. Next base: position 4,589 of record CAYVVK010000264.1, read on the forward strand.
TCCGGGCCTAGCCCAAAGTTGTAGAGGATATTGCCTCCAAAGGGGAAAAGTTTGTCTATCTGATAAAGAAAGGCCAGCAGGGCCAGGTTGGCCGCCAACAGGGGGAGCGCCACCTTCCACTTCATCAGCCGCGAGTGGAGCAGGCGCTGCGCCAGAAAAGGCAGCAGAGGCAGGGCGAAGAAGCCCAGGTAGATCCAGGTTTTGACGATCCGGCGCCCGATCTCCGCCAGCCAGCTGAGGGGAGAATCAACAAGCTGGCCAAGATAGCGTTCGGAAACCGGTACAAAATTGCCGCTGATGCCCAGCCAGGGTTTGCCCAGCCGTTCATAGGCCAGATAAACGGCCACGGCAGCCAGGCTGAGTACGGCAGCCAGGGCGATGCTGTTTGCACTTCCCCGCCTTTCCCACATTTTCCAAATCCCAAAGGCCGGCAGCAGCACAATGCCCGGCTGCCGGATGAGGTAGGCGGCTATGCTCAACAGCAGGGCTGCCAGCAGCCAGCCGGGCCGGCCCAGCTGGATGTGCCGTTCGAAAGCATAGAGCGATAACAACAGCACCGCCAGGAAAGGCACATCCGTCATGAAGGAAAAGGAAAGGCTGAAGTACAGAGGGTTGAAAAGCAGGGCCAGCGCACCGAGAAAGGCCAGTGGCGGAGCAATATCCAGCCTCCGGGCCAGCCGGTGAAATACCAGGGCGCCGAGAAAGGCCAGCACCAGGGTAGACAGCCGCAGCCAGGTAAAGCTGAAACTGCCGGCCAGCCAGCAGAACAGATACCCCCAGTATACCTGCAGGATGATATTGGGCGCAAAGAAACCCTGCATTTCCAACTCGCCCTTCGCCATCAGCTGCTGCACGGGATAAGCGTACTGCCAGTCGTCATTCAGCGGAAAATCACCCCGCATACCCACCAGCAATACGGCAATGATAAACAGTAGAAATAATATGGCCTTACGCAAAATCCTTCAGCTTTGCTTTCTTAACGAATGAACGAATGAACCCGCTTTCGCATAAAGCTTCAGCGGGCAATGCGAATGCACGAATGCACAAACACACAACTCACTCCAAAGCCTTAGTAGCGATCAAATACCCGTAATTATGGTCCCTGAAAGTAGGGCCATGAGTGAATTTGGCAATCTCAAAGCCATGTTTTTTGAGGTGCCGCGCCAGCATGATGCCCGTGAACTCCTGCCGCTTGAGGTCGTGGAACTCCATGGAAATGGTAGTGATGCGGTCGAGCAGGGGCGCGCCGGCATCCAGCAGTATGGGGTATTCCGCCCCCTCGCAATCGAGCTTCAGGAAGTCTACCTTTTCAATGTCCTGTTCCTGCAGCAGGCTGTCCAGGGTAAGGGTGCGCACTTTTTCCGTTTCTACCTGCCCCTCTTTCTCGCGAAAGAGCGAGTGGTTCTCGCTCCGCCCCAGGTAAAGGTTTGCTTCTCCCGACTGGCCGGAGATGGCCACTTTTATGGGGTAGACGTTTTCCACCCTGCTGTCCCGGATATTGCGGCGCAGCACCTCGAAGTTGTGCTGCGCCGGTTCCACCGCAATAATGGTGGCTTCCGGGCCCGAATTGAGAGAGGCGAAGATGGAAAAGTAGCCGTAGTGGGCGCCGACATCGATGATGGTGGCCTCCTCGTAGAAGGGAAAATAGTCGGAGTAGTTGCGTGCGGCAAAGACTTCCCGCAGGACGATGATACCGTCGCGTTGTATGCCGTAGTTGAGTTTTATTCCGTTGGCTTTGCAGATGCGCCGGAAGGAAGCCCGGTTTCCACCCATCGAGCCGGCCAGTTTTTTTAGCATGAGGAGTAGTTTAGGGGGTAAAAATACAAAAGATGTTTAGGAAGTCGGAAAGCGGCCATACGGCTCTTCGCTACGCTTCGAGAAGGCGGAAGTCGGAAAGCGGCCCGCCGTCGCCTGCGGCTATGGCGGATAAAAGAATTCGGAAACCCCGCACCTCAACACCTCAACACAGAAACACACAAGGCCGAAAAAGATAGTAGCGGTATTCGGGGCTTGCTTTCAACTTTCAAAAGCCACGGCATAAACCTTTAAAGTTAGCCCGAAATGAGAAGAAGGACAAGGACAAAAGTCACCGGCAGGGGCCCATTTTTATCCTTGAAAGTCAGGCGGAAAAACCCCTTGATTGGGGTATCGTCCCATCTTTTCATCTAAAACCAGGTAACTATGAAAACTCCATTCATGCGTGTATCAGGCCTACTGTTTTGGATGATGGGGTTGGTTATTTTAGTGGCCTTCTCCACCTGCCAAAAGGATGACAATGAGCCTGAACCTATCAACCTGCCCGAACTACCGGGCATGGACTACTTGGGCCGGGGTTATAATGCCTTCGGCGAATTTGCTTCTACCGACGAACTTAAAGCTACCCTGCTCGAATTCGAGCAGTTCAGAAAGGAAAAAGTGGGGGATAAAGAGTACAAGATACCCGAAGAGGCCGATGTGCAGTACCTGGATGCCAATACTTACCAAACCATTTACGGGGCAGGCATCGAAGAATATCAGAACCAGCGCATCCTCTCCGTGGGCCTGAGTACGGATCAACCCTTTTTCAGCGGCTCGGTCATGGAAAATTTCCTGGATATCCATTACCGGACGCGGGATTACGCCTTTGTAAATATCACCAATGAGCGGAATCTCTGGAAGATCACTCTCCCTCACGACCCGGCTCTGCTGAGGGAAATGCTTACCGAGCAGGCCCGGGCCGGCCTGGCGAACATGTCTGCCGGCGAAATATTCAACAAGTATGGCACCCATGTCCTCCTGGGCGCTACCATCGGCGGCCGGGCCGACTATTTCGCGGCGGTTAGGAAAAACCAGATCACCGCAAATATGAACCTGGCTAACATGGCCGAGGCTGCCTTCCAGGAAAGCCTGGGAGAACTGGACCTGAGCGGTGATCCACTGCGAGCCGAACAGGTACATGCTTTCCGGGCCCACTCTTTCATCGCCCTCAGAGTACAGGGCGGAGATGAAGAGTGTGGAAAGGATGCCTTCAGCCCCGGCAACTATTCCAACTGGCTGGCTTCCGTCCGGGAAGAACCCGCCCTGAGCGGCCTGCCCAACCCCAGCTTGATGCCGGTCTGGGAACTCTGCGCTACCCCGGAACGCCGTGCTGCCTTAGCCGAAGCTTTCAACCAGTACGCCGCCGGTTTTGAGCTGCCCCCTATCGTTACCGATGCCAAAACCAGCATCACCGATTTGCGGGTCAGAAGCGGCAGCCATGAGGACCCCTACTATTACCAGGAATCAGGCTTCAAGGTCATTCCGCTGAACCTCAATGACGGTACAACGGGAGATTATGTTTACCTGATGTACAAAGAAGGGCTGGATGTCGAACAGAGCATCACCGGGCTGGCCACTGTCAGCGGCGTGAACCCTACGGCTCCGCCGGGATGGTCAAGGGTGGAAGGCAACCTGAACGCCGGCACCGGTTCCGGCGACCCCGAGATCTACCTTTGCTACCAGCGGGACTTTACCGACAACCCGGTCCGCCAGATCCGCATCATTAAAGGAGAGGATACGCCCCTGCCTGAGGGCTTCGAGTTCGTGACGAACTTTTATTTCGGGAACATACAGGACCTCAATAAAGGCGCCGGAGGATCGGCCCTTTTCCTGGCTTTCTCGCGGAATACAGCGCAACCGTAGTTCAGTAGGCAGTTTGCAGTTTGCAGTATCCAAACCGGAAACTGCCTACTGCCTACTGCCTACTGCCCACCGCTACGGCCGTGCCTTCTCCAATTCCTCCAGCAGCACCTTCACTGCAGCTTCCAGCTGCTGATCCTTTCCTTCGGCCACTACACCCGGCTCATTCGGCACTTTGACGTCCGGCTCCAGTTGGTTGTTCTCCAGGTATTCGCCGTCGTTGGTCACCACGCCCACCTGCGGGATGCCGAAGACGAGGTCGCCCGTATGCAGGCGCTCCCACCACACGGCGGTGGCGGTGCCCGGTACCGGCATGCCGACCAGT
>CAYVVK010000265.1:0-8558 GCA_964454855.1 uncultured Phaeodactylibacter sp.
AACTGATAAGTCAGGGATTTACCGCCGCCGGTTGGGAAAATGGCAATAAGGGATTTACCGGCCAGAGCCGCTTCTACGGCCCGTTCCTGCAATGGCTGCTCCCCGTCCCCTTCAAAGCGCCGGAATCCGGCAAACCCAAACCACTTTTGCAATCCCGCCTCAGGCTGCAGGTGCCGGCAGTAGGCACAACCGCCCCTGCCGTCGCAGGTGATGCGCAGCCGGTTGATCACCTGCATCACGGCGGGAAAGCGATGTAATATCCAGGGCGGTGGCAGGGATTCCGGATCGTCCGTAGTGATCAGGGCAATGGCGTAGGCCAGTTCCACTGGAAACCTTTCGATCAGCTCTTCCCGATCGGCCCGCCCGCAAAACAGGGAGGCATGCCGGCTTTGTAAGAGGGCGGCCAGCGGCTGTTTGGCCAAAATTGGGGCTCCCTCCTTTCCCTCTACCAGTGCAAAGAACCCGTTGAAACCCGCTTGTGCGGTTAGCAGGCTATAGTAAATGGCCTTCCTGTCTTCCGGAAGCCTTTGGTAAGCATCAAGCAGGTCCAGGAGTAGTTCTCTGGCCAGTTTAGCGTCAGCCAGCGGGTTATTTAATTCCTCTCCATGAAGGTGATAATCCTTCACCAGGCGGTGATAGGGTTTCTTTGGGAACAGGAGGGCCGACCAGTACAGGGTATCAATGGCCGGCTTCGCAAACAGGGCCTGGCAGCCGGGATACTTTTTCAGGATCGGCAGGTCGTGATCTATAATGTTGTGGCCACACAACAGATCGGCCCCGCCGGCAAACTGCACAAAGCCTTCCACCGACTTTCTCCGGAACTGATCGCCCCGCAAAAGCGCCCCGATCTCCAGGATGTGCTTCGACCTCTTATGCACCTCGAGATCGAAAAATAGTATGTCGGTGGTTCCTGCCATGCTGTTTGCTCAAACTCTAAAATAGAATTATCCTGTTGTATTTTCAACAGGTTTCCAGTGGCTTTTGCGTGCTTTTTGGAGTGATATAGCGGATTTTACCCAAAGGATTCACTTTCTCCAGCAAGCAATCGCAGGAGCGCCGGATTGAGGAAGTAATTGCTACGCCCTTTTTTTATTTTTTCCAGCAACTGCATTTCAGTCAGTATATCCAGGTATTTAGCCGCAGTCAGGCGGGAAACCTGCAGGTCTTTTTGCAACCAGTTCACCTTGGTGTAGGGATGCCGGAACAGGTTATTCAGCAGGTCCTGGCTATATAGCCTGGTCAGCTCCTAAAAAATCGGGTGATTATTTCTTTCCTTCCAATCCGACAATAGCTCTTCTGACTTTTCTTTGGAAATGTGCCCTGTCGAAACCATAACGCTTAGGCAAGCCATAACGGCATACTTATGCTTGGACTTTTTCACCTGGCCTTGCAATAAACGCAGGGCTTCTTCCGGTAATGGCAGTTTTCTGTTGGCGTAAAATTCCTCCATTGTAGTGGCCGCTTCGATCACCAGGCCTTCCGACTTGCTTTTCAATGCATCCAGGCACAACTCCATTCCCTCTTGGGTGTCGTAATAATCCCAAACTTTTCCAATAATTTTGATGGCATGCGCTTTTCGGTGATTACTATAAGAATCCCTTGCCAGTTGGATGTGGTATAGTTCCTGAGTGAAGCGCACCAATTTCAATGCGGTTTGATGCATGATCCTTCTGCGGACATCCGATTCTTTTGCGATCAATGCTTCATCTAAAGGCATAAATTGGCTCGGTAGGGGATCGTTCCATATCCCATCAAGTAAAAAGTGGTAAATAAACCCAAGGAGAGCATCCAGCAGATATTGCTGGTGTTTTCTTCTTTCTTTGGCTAAACTCCATGAAAGATTCAGAAACGCATCCAATTTTTTCAGGCTGTAAGGGTTCCTGAGTTCGTGAGTTATTTCCGTTCCTAAGCTTAGAAGAACTCGTTCGCCTTTTTTGCTATGTTCCTGCGACAGATAAATATTCAATACTTTCTTACATAAAGAGTCGAACTGCATAACATCCAATTATTTTTCAGGTGTGAATCTCAGTACAGTGTATAATGTTTATAACTGGCGTTTCGCAGGCACTAGTGCAGTCGGCAGTAAACCCCGGTACGGGCCCGTATGGGCAGTTGACAGTCGGCAGTCGAAATAATCAACGGGTTATCAATCTATTATAACACCAACTACCTGTCAATTAATTCACTCCCAAAGCACTAGTTATTTTACTTTCAACCCCTAAAGTAAAACAACCAGGCTATATTTGACTTTCCAACCACTGCTAAGGGATTGCGCGATAATAAGTTACCCAGAGTAGACGAAGTTATTTTGTGCGCTAACAAGGCAAAAAACGTAGGCATAGTAGGGCTACGGCGTCCCGATAGCCATACGGCTTTTGCACCGGGTAAAAAGCGGCTGTCCAGCTCGGCGGAGCGGCTCAGCATCCGGATTTCCGGGTGCTAAGCCCCTAGTTTTTCGACAGTTTAGGACAGCCAACCCCATGTCCCCTGCGGCGGCCAAGCCGCTAGGGGCCCCAAGCGATAACCAGCATGTAATCCGCAAGCCTAGGAGTAGGCGATGTTCGGGGCCAAGGCTTTGAATATCTGCTCCAAGGAATTCCCCTGGCATTGCATAGCCAGGATGTATTCGATGAGGACAAGTAAGCCTTCGGCCTTCATGAGCCTACGCAAGAAAGGCAGCGTGCTGTCCGCCTCCGTTTGGAGGCGCTGTTGAATACTAGACAAAAGCGCATCGTCGTGAACTGTACATTTTAGCATGGAGTAGGCAACAACAACGAAAGCGATATGCGACTGTACCGCCTTTTGGTTTCGCACCTGATACTTTTCCAGCCCCTCGTCTTTGCCCTCTTGATGATACGTCTCAACGGGCCACCTGTGGCGGCGGATTCGAAGGATGCCACTAGGGTACCAATCCAAGCGGTTGGTAACCGTAAAATTGGGCCTGTCCGACAAATCGTCTCTTTGAAAAGAAATAACCAGCCTTTGCTTGTGTTTAAACCCTCTTATGCGGTGGTTAGCAAAGTAGGCGTAAACTACCTGTTTTTCACCTTTATAATCATAGCCCACCTTTCGGAAAACAGGCTGGCCGCCCGGCTCAAGGTGCTCGTCTTTAAGCTGGGCAACAAAATCCTTGAGCGGTTGGTGTTTGTTTCCTGCCCGGACAAGGCATTGCTCTTCGCGCAAGGCGCCAACATAATCCCGCTTGAGCTCCTGGGAAATAACTTGGCACATTTCAGCCGAGGTGAAGCCAGTGTCCAAAGCGATAGGGAATTGCCATCCGGGGTACTGGCTACAAAATTTACGGGCCAGCTCTTCGCCTATATGGTTCTTAGTCTTGTAAATATGCTTCACCTCCGGGTATTTCTTACGGCCCGCCTTGTAGCGTGCCCGTATATAGTTGCGCCACTTTTGAGGCTCTTCTTGCCGCTTAGCCCATTTGGCTTCATTGATGGTAACCCCTTTTTCCATAAAGAAACGGGCTACCGCTTCCCAGTCCGGCGGCTCCCATAATTGGTAGTACACCGGGTAATCTGTTTGTCCGTCGCTGTAATGCAAGGTGACTAAGTCGTGAGCCCACCGGTAACACTTGTGCACATAGCCATAGTGGTAATAAATGTTGTCAAAGTGTTTGCCATAGTGCTTGAGCAAGCTGTTGTCTACACTCAATACGCCCCCCTTTTCTTTGCCGCCCCTAGCCTTAAAACGGGTGCCCTCCAGTTGTTGGAGCATCTCCAGGCGCTTGTCGTCGAGTTGGCCCAGATCAAAGTTCTGCCGGTTGAAAAACCGGTTGAAGCTGCTTTGGTTGCGAGGCTCCTGGACGAACATCCGGTTTATGGCTTCCAGCGTCTTATTGTCGCCGGCAATAAACCCGGACAAGGCTTTTTGGAAATGCAGGTAGCCCTCTGGGGTGAAACAGCTTTCAAAGGGCGCCGCGTATTTTTTCACGATACTGGGGAAATCTACCAAAACCATCATGCATGCTAGCTTTTAGAGTAAGATAACCATTTTATAGCTAACAGGCTTGCGGTTATCCAAGTTTGTCAATGAACTTAGTTGCTCTGCACTTGGCGGTCCTGGCATAAAAACGGGCCAACCAGCATCAGACACCGAGCCGGGCCGGGCCGCTAGGCGGGCGGTGCAATAGAGTCCGCCCAGCAAGTAAAGCCGGATAGCCACAGGCTTTTGCGGTGCAAAAGCCGTATTGCCATCGGGATTAACGCCGTTAGCGTGCAAAAGAACGAGACTAAATGGGCAATTTATTGTTGCGCGATCCCTAAAATAGATTCTTCCATCGAAGGTACCGATAGCGGCCGGTAGAATTTTCATGTGGCCGAATCAGGTTTTTGAGTTGCTCCACAAAGGCCATAAAATTTTCACCCCCCTCCTGCGTTCATAGAAGATCAAACATTTTTTCCACATCTCAAATTCCGATTATGAACAAGGCCATTGTAATGACTATTGGTTTGGTACTATTTTCCCTGGGCATGAGCGCCCAAACCCTGGGCGAGAAGTACCAATTGCCGGAAGAGCCGGGCGAACTGCGTGCGGACGGGGTGTACCACTTACCGGCTTCTCTGCTCCGGGCTAAAGAAAATAAGGTAGAGGCTTATTTTCGCTTCTTTCCCGATGGAACTTTCATTGTCTACCATTCCCGGGTATCTCCCAAAGAAAAGGCCGAGGTTTTTCAGCTCAACTGCAACTACCAGTACATCTCGTCTACTGCGGCGCCCTTCAACCGGGATTATACCCTGAAGAGCAAGGGGAATATTTCCCGCGCCAGGATCGTCTATCCCGACAAGGCACTGCTGCTGGAGTTCGATGTCCGCAAAGATGTGATCGCCGCCACGGTAAAAACTCTGGCCCTCGACGGCAGGGTCACCGGCAAGCCTGCCGAATATGTGATGCCTTTTTATCAGGTCACCTGGCCGGTTGGTGGGAGTGAGTAGGGTACAGAGAACAGAAACTTCTTTCTAAAGAACGTTTCTCGGCTTTACGCTCAAGACTCAGAGCAAAGAAGGAAAAACAACAAACTCACGGGTCATTTGATGATCCAGGCGTTTTCCACATTTGGCAATCTTGGTTTTTTGGCCTAAATTCATGCCCGGATTCAGGTTCCGACACCCATATAAATAGACACCAAAACCCATATGCCACATGTAATCCTGATCCCAGTTTACCTGGATGCACTTTTCCTTGCCCACGGCCAGTTGACTGCGGGCCCGAAAGCCGATTTCACTCGCCTCCCCTATCTTCGGAACGGACAGGATATCCATCCGGATACTCCTTTTCTCAGCGAGGAGATCCTTGCCCACCCCTTTCACGATGAGAACCTGCACCTCAAGGCTGGTGTGCACCTGCATTGGGCCCTGCCGGATGCCATGACAAAGACGCTGGATGGGGCAGACAGCAGCCGTTTCCCTCTCGTTCCCAACCGCTGGCTGATCACGCGTTGGCGCGGGGGGCAAAAGGAAAGATCCTGGATAGTGGAAAGCGATTATCTCTATCCGCCCGGTAAAGGGGAGCTTTCCGGAAGTATCTCCTATCCCTTTCCAAAGAAAAGCCCCGATGATCCGCCTTTTCGGTTTATGGGCAGGGACATGGCCTTTGCCGCCTGGAAAAACAGGGAAGGGACAGAGGAATACCTGGCTGAGCTGACGGCAGCCGGTTATGGAGAACCCACTTTCGCTGCTTTTTATCCCAACTGTCATTCGGTGTTTGGTTTTTTTGATGGAGAGATCGATCAAACTAAGCTTCCAAATATCACTTATGAAGTGGCCGGCTGGTATAGCAGCCCGGATAAGGATTTCCTGAAACAGCTACAGCGCCAACTGGATGCACCCACCTTGTTCGACTGGCATGATGCGGCAGAAAAAGCCCTGATGTGGAACATGGAGGTGCGAATAGATAAAGAGGCTTTCCTTCAGGCCGATCCCTCGGCTTCCTCATTATGGCAGGATTGGGTGAATAACAACTGGATAGCCACCATCGACGGCCAGACGGCCCGGCTGGTGCCCAGATCGCAATGGAACACTCAGCCTGACGAACGGGCCCTTTCCTTTATGAACCGCCTCCTGGGCCCCTTCCTCGACCTCCAAACCTTATGTTTTTCAAGGCTCACCTTTCCCGCAGAAATGGGAGGACAGCTTGAAAACCCGGCTTTACAATACAGTGAAACCAGCATCACCATCGCCAATACCGGTACGGAGGCCCTATCCGCCCACCTGGCCCGGCAACTGCAGGGGGCATTCCGGCCGGCCAGATAGAAGACCAGCTGGAGGCCATACAACTGGCGGAGAAACTGGAACACCGCCAACTGGACCAGGGGCCGAAATTTGAGGAAGCCCGCCATCAAAAAAGCTTTAATGCGGTACCCGGCGGCACCCGCTGGATGATACGGGCAAAAAACGATCCGGCTTCCGTATCCAAAGCGGATAATGTGGCCGCTCAGCAGGAAGTTACCCTGCCGGAACCCATTGGCCACGCCCTCAACCAGCTCAATCTCCTGCAATATCGCTACGATCAGGCCCGGGAAGAGATCCTGAGCCTGAAGCACGAGTTATTTTCCGATTGGTGCCAGTATCTCAAATGCGCCTATCCTCCGGATGGCGCCCACGAGGCCTATCTCGGCCCGGACGAAGTCAAATATTACATCGAACAAAAAAGCCTGCCCCGGCTTTCCCGCAAGGAGCAGGTAACCGGCCGGATCAGCTGGGAAGAAGACAGCGAAAAAAGGGTGGCCGGAGCTACGGTAAGCGAGGGGGAAGCCACCAGCCTGGCCGGGCAACTGGCCACCGCCATCAACAGCCTCATCGATCAACTTAAGGCCTTTAACCGCCAATCGGGCCTGCTACTGGCGCTTAAACCGGGAGATAAAGCCCCCGATGGAAGCGTCCGGGATTTTTCGGGGCATGAGAAAAAGGGGCAGCTTAATGGAAGTATTGCGGTCGTAGAGGACAATGAATTTCAACGGGTTGCCGAATCCGATGGGACAGATGGACAACTGGCTCTTCCCGAACTGCAGGAAGTAAGGTCCCTGTCCTTCTGGATATTCCTCCCCTCGGGCAATGAAGGCTGCCTCATTGATACCGACACCAACCCCAATGCGGCCTGGCACAGCCAGGGCGCCGGCACTGCCTGGGCAAAGCTGTACGTGGACGGGCAACAGGCAACCGCCATTTCCTGGAATGCCATTCCCAAAGAAAGATGGGTGCACCTGTACCTGGAATTTAAACAGCCGTTCTCCGGGCAGATCTATATGCTGAGCCGTGCTACCGGGCAGGAGGCCCTCGGTGGGAAAATGGCGCACGTCCATGTCTACGACAAAGCGCTGGATGAACAGGGTATCCTTCAGGACAGAAACCAGTTTGTATGCGTCCAGTACGTTCTGCAAACCACAGCTGCCACCCGCTTCTGGCAGGCGAAAGAACCCGTAGCCCTGATCAGTGGGAAAATAGCGGAACCCTCCCGCCGGCATGGTGCGGACGGCGAGCACCGGGAAGATGGCAAACTGCATTGCATATCCTGGCCCCACCGGGATGTCCAGGCTTTGCTCGATGAGAATTTCGGCGAGTTTTCTCCTCAGCTCAACGCCATCCGCAATCAATATCCGGCCGATCATTTTGCTTTCCGAACCTGGGCCTTCCAGCCCTGGAACCCGCTCCTTCTCGAATGGCAGGCCATCCTGGCGCCCTTAAAGCACAAAAGCAACCTGGGGGAGGGCCCGCGGGAATACCATCCGGGCTTTATCACCGAAAACCACCAGATGCCCGAGAACGCTGTGGACCTGGAGGTGAGGCCGGGCAGGTTCTCGATCGTCAATGTGGCCTACGAATACAGCGGGTCGGCCATACTGACCCCTTTCGCCGGTTTTCAGTTAAAAGAAAAGCTGGAGGGCTATCTGAAAAAGCAGCTGCTCATTCCCTGGTATGCCGATAAAAAAACGCCGCCGGAGGATCAGGTTTTTGATTTTGCCAGCCAAAAGGTAAAGGACGTGCTCGATGCCTTTGTCCGGGAAAACAGCACAGCCGGCCCTGGAGGCCCGATGATCAACCTGATCAATGCCTGTAAGCTGATCAACGGGGAGGATTTCCACTGCCTGTCACAAGCCTTTGGTGGTTTTAATGACGCCATGCTCATGCATCATCTGGTGTTGCAAACCCCGGTGGAAGACCCCCTTGGTTTTCCGGAATACCAGGATTTTGCCCGTAAGGTAGCCAGTGCGCTGGGCCCTGACATCCGTTCTGCACCCCATCCGGAAAATGATTTCAACCCCATCCGCTCGGGGGTAATGCGGATCAATCAATTGAAGCTGGTGGACAGCTTCGGCCGCAGCCGCTCCTTGTACGCCGGCACGCTCAACAAACCGCACCGGATGCAGGTGCCCGGCCGCCCCGATATGGTGCAGCTGCGCCCCCGGCTGATACAGCCTGCCCGCCTGAATTTCCGCTGGCTCGCTGCCGACGGAGATCAGGAGATGAACGATCATCCCGCCACCAACCCTCTTTGCGGCTGGATAGTGGCCAACCACCTGGATCACAGCCTGATGATCTATCATGCCG
>CAYVVK010000266.1:0-4367 GCA_964454855.1 uncultured Phaeodactylibacter sp.
GCCTACTGCTTACTGCCTACTGCTTACTGCCTACTGCCTACTGCCTACTGCCTACTGCCCCCCTAAGCCAGCTTAGCCATATCACGCACCAGTATTTTACCCCGGTTGAAGTAGATCAGGTCCGACTTTTTCAACTCGTTGAGCACCAGGGTTACGGTCTGCCGGGAAGTGCAGGTGATGTTGGCAATGTCCTGATGGGTAAGGGAGTGTTTGAGCAGCATCTCGTAACCCACCCGGCGCCCGCGCTTACTGACGGAGTCTTTGATGAACTCTATAATCCGGGTGCGGGCATCTTTGAAGATGAGAGACTCCAGCTTGTGTTCCGCCCGCATCAGCCGGCCGCCGAAGAGATTCATCACACTGGAACAGAGATCGAAGTTGGCGCGCATCAGTTTGCGGAGGTCTTCCACTTTGAGCTGATAGAGATGGACGTCTTCCTTCAGGGCCTGGGCGAAGTCCGTCCGCTTTTCTTCGCCGATCAGGCCCAGTTCGCCGAACATCGCCATAGGGTGGATCAGGGATTTGATGATCTCCTTGCCATCACTGCTGTGCGTACCGATCTTGACCGTGCCTTTAGCCAGAAAATAAATATAGTCCGAAGAATCTTCCGGCAAATAAATGAAACTGTATTTGGGTTTCACTTTGTATTCCATCATGTCGGCCATCCGGGCCTTATCTTCTTCAGAAAGCACGTGAAAGAGAGGGAAGAGGCCAATGAAAGTAGTTTTAGCTTCGTTATTCATAACTTTATAATTTATGGTACATAGTAACCTAATAGCCGCTGCAGAACATTTTACAAAAGAGCGCCCTTTGCTCATTTTGTTTGGTTATTGTACCATAGAAGACACTAATCATTGTCCTCCCCCCTATGAAAAGAATGATTTTTTTGAAAAGCGGCATGAAATTGGCGGGAAATCAGCTCCTAATGGGTGACCAGCAGGGAATCCAGTGAGAGGTTGTACCCGGCGAAGATGCCACCCCCTCCTTCTATATTGTCGTAAATAATGACCGGCTCGGCAAAGGGAGACTCGTTCTGCTGGTATTGTCGGCTCACGCCGGCATAGTAAAGGAAGTATTCCTCTGAAACGGCCCGCAATTCTACGAACAGTTTGCCAATGAGCTCACTGTGCCTTTTCAGCCTGACCTGCAGGGGCAGAGAGTAATGGATAAGTGTGCCGTTAAACACCCCGTCTGTAAGAAGAATGCCGCCCTCCACATGAGCGACCTGCAGGTTATTATTGTCCTCGGGGCTGAACAGCAAGGGCCGGATATAGCTGTTTGTAATAAGGGTGTCTCCTTCCGCCTCCTCGTATTCCAGGATCTGCTGCTTGAGCCTGATGTGGTAGAAATTCTCTTCCATGGCGGGGTCTTCAAAACTGAGATGCAGGTCGTAATTAGCCGACCAGACCTCCGGGTTGGGATCCTGCTGAATGCCGAAGCCGGAGACATTGGCAGAAATGAGGTTTATGGGTTTGGGAATCCTGCTTTCGCCGAAAACAGGCCGGCAACCCGGCGCTTCCACCTTGAGGGTATAGAGCACCCCTGCCCGGGGTATCAACCGCCGGGTAGTATAATACGGTATCCCCAAAGAATCGGATTTGGGCATAACCAGCTCCAGCGTTTCCAGGTAAATGCTGTCGCTGTATATCTCGACTTTGGCATTGAGCACATAATTTGACCCGGGCTTGTCCAGCACAGGCCTCGATTTAGAGACCACGACTTCCACGGCCTTGCCTTCCGTGAAACTGCTGTGCAGCACCAACTGAGGTTCGGCAGGGTTGAAATCAGGTAATACGGGATCTTCACAGGCCTGAAAGGCCAGCAGGGAAAGTGCAAGGGAGAGTTTGTAGAATAGCCGGGCCATTACATGACGGGTTTACGGTTTCACGCCAACTGCGTATAGCAGAATGCCATACAAATATACAATTAAAATCTTATAGAGTAATTAAATGAAGGAAGGGTGGGAATAAGCCAGGCCTGAACGAACTCTTTTCTGAGCTCAACCCTGCCTTCATCCTCTACAAAGCGGTTGCGCAGGCTGTAATAAAGGGGGTTGCGGCGGTTGTACAGGTTGTAAACGCCCACCTGAAGGGAATGCTCCACCTCGTCGGTATTGAAATGGAAGTTGGCGCTGACGTCCAGGCGGTGGTAGGCCGGCATTCGGCTGGAATTCTTTTCTCCGTAATCGATCACGGTTATCCCCTCCCCGCCGGAGCCCGGCAACTCGATCTCGTATTCCCCGATGGGCAGGCTGAAGGCAAAGCCCGTCGTGTATATCCAGGTGGCGGATAACTCCACCCAATCCTGGGCCTTATGGCTGAGGGCGAGTTTAAAATCGTGCCTCCGGTCGTATTTGTAGGGATATCTCAGCCCGTTATTGATGAACTCATACTGCCGGTCGGCCCAGGAGAGGCTGTAGGCATAGGCAGCCCAGCCTCTGGTTTTTCCTATCTTCTTACTCAGCATGGCCTCCAGGCCGTAGGCATACCCCTTACCGGTGGTCACGTTCTTTTCCCAGTCATTGAGGAAAAGGGCTCCTTCGGAATAGGCCAGCAGCTGGCTCATCCTTTTGAAATAGCCTTCGAGGCTCAGGTTCCAGCCTCGCCGCAGGGCCCAGGTAGAAGCCAGGCCCGCCTGCCAGGCCTGCTGCGGCGCCACCTCATCGGTGGAGGGCACCCAGACCTCTGTAGGCAGGCCGAGCGCAGAATTGGACAGCAGGTGGATGAACTGCTGCATCTGGTTGTAATAGGCCTCCAGCCGCCAGTCGGAAAGTGCCTGGTAGGAGGCATTTAAGCGGGGCTGGAGTGACCAGTAGGTTTTCTGGCGCACGTTAAAAGCAGCAGCATGCAGCCCGGCATTTACCGTCAGGCGATCTCCCAGCCGAAACTCGTCCTCCACATAGGCCACGTATTCCATGGCGGAAATAGCCGGCCGGCCCACTTCTCCGCTGGGGGGTATTTCTCCATTTTCCGACTTTTCGGGAAAAACTTCATACACCAGCAAGCCGGGCAGGAAATGATGATGGACGAGATTGGCCCCGAAACGGATATAGTGGCTGGGAGAAGGAATATAGTCCACGTCCAGGCGCAAGCCGATATCCCGGATCTCACTCTCGTATTTCCCCACATCGAGCAGCTTCTCAATGGCAGCCTGCCCGCCGAGAGCGGTAAGAGAATCGGCAGAAAAATAACTGATATCCACATCGAAGCTGCTATAGGTAGCAGCGAAATTGGCGAACAGTTTATCACTGAAGAGATGGTTCCACCGCAGGGAAGCAACGGTATTGCCCCAGTTTATGCGGTCGTCATAATTTTTGTCGAACAGGTAATAGTCGGTAGGTTGCTGGTTGCCTCCCGCTTTCAGTGTATCGGTGGAAGCTCCGGTGTTGGAATAGCGGTCGGAGCCCGAATACAGGCTCAGGTACAGGTGGTCTTTCTCAGACAGGGAGTAATTCAGCTTGGCGTTAATGTCTTTGAAGCCATAGCCGATAAAGCCATCCTCGCCTTTTTCCTCCTTGAGGCTGCGGGTTAGCGGCTGCAGGTACCAGTCGACAAAAGACCAGCGCCCGGAGAAGAAAAAGCTGCTCTTGTCTTTGACGATGGGGCCTTCCAGAGACAGGCGCCCCGAAAGCAGGCCCACATCCCCTTCTACGCCGAAAGACTTGCGGTTGCCCTCACGGGTACGAATGTCCAGTACCGAAGACAGGCGGCCGCCGTACCGTGCCGGAAAGCCTCCCTTGATCAGGCGGGCGGAGCGGACTGCGCTGGTATTGAAGACGGAAAAGATACCCGCAGCGTGAGCAATGTTATAGACCGGCACCCCATCTATCATGATGAGGTTCTGCCCGTTGTTGCCCCCCCGGATGTGCAGCCCTCCCACCCCATCGGGCCCCGTTTGTACGCCCGGCAACAGATGAGCCACCCGAATGATGTCGGATTCTCCGCCCAGCATGGGCAGCCGTTCTGCCTCCCCGACATCCAGGCTGTGGCCCTGTGCTCCTCCGGCAGGTGGCAGGGCCAGCCGTTCTCCCACTACTTCTACCGCTTGCAGGGTCAGGGTGGGTTTCAGGGAAAGGTTGAGCGTCTCATCTCTGAGGAGCATCAGCTCCCGGCTTTCCAGGCCGTATCCCAGATAAGAAAACGACAGAGACAGCGGGCCGGCAGGCAGGGTGAGGCTGTAAAAACCGTATTCATTGGTGATGGCTCCTTTTCCGTGCTTGTGGGCCAGTATGTTGGCATTGATGAGGCGTTCTCCCGTCTCGGCGTCCTCCAGAAAACCGCTGAGGGTGAAGTAGGCCTTGTCGGAAAGGTAGATGACGGCCTGTTCGCCCAGGCTGCGATAGCGTAAGCGGGTATCTTTGAGCAGGA
>CAYVVK010000266.1:4377-8555 GCA_964454855.1 uncultured Phaeodactylibacter sp.
TTGTTCGTTATACGTGGTATTGGCGTCGTGGGCGATTTTCAGCACTTCGCCCAGGGGTTTTTCATGAACATGGAGTGAAACCCGCCGCTGGGGGATGATATCGCTGCTGAAAGTTAGCGAAACGCCTTCCTGGCCGGAGATTTGGTAGAGCACATCCACCAGCAGTGCCTTTTCCGCCTCTACGGTAACGGCCTGGCCCAGAACACCCTGTGCATGGGAAGCGAGGGATAGCCACAAGACCATTAAGAGGAGTAAGAGCCGCTTCATTCTAACCTGCCTAAATGCAATGTTTCCCAAAATAACGCCTTTCCGGGAAGAAATCAAAAATAATACTTTTCATTACACAGAATCATCACATGGTTCTAAACGATATTATTATTTTTGGCAAAACATAAATTTCCGGATAATATGAAAGGATTCCTCTACCTCTTGCCGCTGCTCTCTTTTCTGTGGAGCCCCCTGCTGGCCCAGAATAATGCGCAACTACCCGAATTTCAACTGACGAAACAACAAACAGAGGCTCACCTGCGCTTCCTGGCCTCCGATGCGCTCCAGGGCCGCCGTACCGGGGAGCCCGGCAATGATATGGCCGCCGCCTATATCGCCTCACAGTTTGCCGCCTACGGCCTGAAAACGGCACCCGGCCTCGACAACTACTACCAGCCCATTCCCTTCGAAGCGGTCACTCCCGCCCAGAAGGCCAGCCTGAGCATGGGAAAAACCGAGTACCGGCAGGGAGAAAACCTGCTTGTGCTCACCGGCAATACCGGCCCCGAAAAAGCGGAGGCTGTATTCGCCAACTACGGCTGGGTAGATGAGGAAAGCGGCTACGATGATTACAAGGGCCTGGACGTGGAAGGCAAAGTGGTCTTTGTCCTTCCCGGCACCCCCGATGGCAAGGACCCCCTCTCCGTCTTTAAGGCCATGAGCAAAAAGCGCGAGGCTGCCCGCGAACGCGGCGCTGTAGCAGTCCTCGAACTGTACCGCCTGCAGTTTCCATGGGATTTTTTCCGTTCTTACTTCAACAAGGAGAACCTGAGCCTGGCCGATGAGGAGGCCTTGGAAAAAGCACAGCAAAAAGATATCGTCTATGGCTGGCTCAAAGAGCAGGAGGATGGCGCCATTCAGCGCCTGCAGGATGGGAAAAAAGTAAAAGTGGAACTCCAAAGCAGTGGCTTTTCCCGCCGGATCGTTTATTCCAATAATGTAGTAGGCATCATCGAGGGTGCAGACCCCGAGCTTAAAGACGAATACCTGCTGATCACCGCTCACTTCGACCACGTGGGCACCGGCAAGAACGGCGGCGGCGCCTTCACCCCTCAGGACAGCATCTTCAACGGCGCCCGCGATAACGGCATGGGCACCACGGCACTCATCAGCGCCGCCCAGGCCCTGAGCCTGGCGCCGCCCCGCCGCTCGGTCATCGTATTGGCAGTGACCGGAGAAGAGATCGGCCTGCTCGGCAGCCAGCACTATGCCGATAATCCGCTTATCCCGCTGGAAAAGACCATCTTCAACCTCAATACCGACGGCGCCGGATACAACGACATCAGCTACGTCTCGGTAGTAGGCTACGGCAGGACGGGCGTGGATGAGCTGGCAGAGGCCGGCGCCAACATCTTCGGCCTGGACGTTTTTCCGAACCCGGCTCCGGAACAGAACCTATACGACCGCTCCGATAACGTGTCCTTCGCCAGTAAGGGCGTGCCGGCCATTCAGTTCACCCCCGGCACTACCGGCTTCGATGAGGAGATTGCCAAATACTATCACCAGGCCACCGATAACCCGGATACCATCGACTTCGACTACCTTCACAAATTCTGCCAGGCCTTTTCCCGCACCGCCCGCCTGATCGCTAATGAGGAGGAACGGCCCCGCTGGAAAAAAGGGGATAAGTATGAGGAGGCGGGCAAGAAACTGTATGAGCGGTAGTTACATTGCTACATGGTTGAGCGTAGCGAAATCCGTATGGATTAAATTGTGACATGGCTGGCTGAGGTGATTTAACAATTTATCCCGGAAGCCGGGAAATAAGGCCTTTCGTGTTCCGCAGGCGAAGCAATATAAGGGAACCGATTATGGCCAGGCAATAACAATATAGCCATTTAACAATGGCACAGTTTAGCTGCCGGGTATGTGTTTACCGCCCGGAGGCTGTAAACAAAGCGCTAAACACATACGCTGCCGGAGCAGCTAAACCCTGCCAATCTCCTTCTCCACGAGGTAGGTATTGCGGTCAGGGGCGCTGCGGGAAACCAGCTCCGCCAGGAAGCCTGTAACGAAAAGCAGAGTGCCGATCACCATACAGGTGAGGGAAATGTAGAAATAGGGATTGTCCGCCACCAGAATGGTAGGCAGCTTGTGGTGCAGGCGGTACAACTTGCTGATGCCGATGTAGGCCGCCGCCACAAAACCGAGTATAAAGATGAGGGTGCCCCAGGTGCCAAAGAAATGCATCGGGCGCTTTCCGAATTTGGAAATAAAGATCACGGACAGCAGGTCCAGCGGGCCGCGGATGAATCGTTCCAGGCCAAACTTGGTCTCCCCGTACTTGCGCTCCTGGTGCTGCACAACCTTCTCGCCGATCTTCCTGAAGCCTGCCCATTTGGCCAGTACGGGGATGTAGCGGTGCATGTCGCCGTATACCTCGATGCTTTTCACCACGCTGCTCTTGTAGGCTTTCAGGCCGCAGTTGAAGTCGTGCAGGTGGATGCCGGTCATCCGGCGGGCTGTCCAGTTGTAGAATTTACTGGGCAGGTTTTTAGAGAAGAGCGGGTCATACCGTTTCTTTTTCCAGCCGGAGACCATATCGAAACCCTCCTCCTTGATCATGGCGTACAGGCCGGGCACCTCATCCGGGCTGTCCTGCAGGTCGGCATCCATGGTGATCACCACCTCTCCGCGCACGGCATCAAAGCCGGTATTCAGGGCCGCGGACTTCCCGTAGTTGCGGCGGAATTTGATGCCCCGCACATTGGGGTTCCTGACGGCCAGTTGCTCGATCACGCCCCAGGAGCCATCTTTGCTGCCATCGTCCACAAAAAGGATCTCGTAGCTGTAGCCGTTCTCCTCCATAACCCTGCGGATCCAGGCTTCCAGCTCCGGCAGCGACTCTTCTTCATTCAGTAATGGTATGACGATTGATATGTCCATTCCTTTTGTTTATCCTTCCCTCAATCCCTCCTACTGGCAATGGCCGCCAGGCCCAGCGCCAGCAAAAATCCGCCGATGAGGCTGCGGGCGTAGGTCAGCAGCACCGTAGAAGGTTCTATCTTCAGGCCTTCCTCCAGAGATCGCAGCATTTCCTTTTTCTGTTCCTCCGGCAGCATGCCGCCGGCCTGTTCCAGGCTTTCCCGCATGACTTCTTCCTGCAGTTCCACCAGGCCGGGGTCGATCCAGTTGTAGAGCAGATAATAAAACACGTAATAGATGAGATTGGCGATCACAAAAACGAGAAATGCCGAACGCAGGGCCTGTTTGAAATCCAAAACCCCTTCTTTCTGCTCTTTCTCTACCTGCAGAGCCCTCCATATCAGAGCCAGGTAAACGCCCAGCGATGCCCAGTATACAAAGGGGTTGAAAAGCAGGCGGGGGTTGATAAAGTAAAATAGCAGGAAGTAAGCCACGGTGCTTACCCCTGCTATCCATCCGTATTTTATGGCAATGCTTTGTCCCATCGGCGTCTTTTTTTGCGCCGCAAAGATAGGGATTTTGGTGGATTCGTGATTCGTGGACTTATGATTCGTGATTCGAAGGCTTAAAGCCAGCCGGATTTTTGAACCGAAGGCAGGAGTCACGAAACTAAGCCTGCTGCGCCGGATGCGGGTTTTTCATGAAAGCGCCAACGATCAGAGAGAAAATAATGCCGGCGATCAGAGACCCCAGGCCGCCGAAAAGGGCCATCATGAGCGGGTTAAACATCCAGCTCATCATTGCGAAGCTCTGGTCTGCCTGTGCCTCGCTCATCCCCTGTTGTTCGATCATCTGTTCTTTGGAAGCCTCCATGATGTTCTCGATCAGCTCCGGCTCGATGAGGGCGAAGAAAAGGTAGCCCCATACCATAGAGACGACGGCGATCACGAGAGAGACGATGAAGCCCACATTAAAGCTGCGGCCGAAGGTGATAAAGCCGCCAAGCTCATCATCGCGGTGCTTCTTTACCGCCAGGAAGATGGCGC
>CAYVVK010000267.1:0-8541 GCA_964454855.1 uncultured Phaeodactylibacter sp.
TTCACGAGCCACTTTGGGCTCGAAATTTCCGTTATTGTGTCCTTTCTTCCCCGGCAGCGCCAGCCTGTACTGTGCTGAATCCACTCCGTAGGATTCGCGATAATAATCGAAAAGGCTTTGTCGCAGCTCATCGTATACCGGGGCGCGGTTCCCTTCGTATTGGGTATCCCACACACAGAGGCCGCTCGTTAACATCCCCCCCAGGTGAGGCGCATGGACGGCCAGAAGTACCCTCAGCCCCTCCCGGGCCGCGCGTATGGCGCAGGAAATACCGGCGGGACAACTGCCGTATATCACCAGCTCGTATGTTTCCGCCGTTCTCATGTTCCGTTGCTGCTTTGAGTTCGGGCGTTTAGCTCTTCTTTTGCGAGAAAGTACAATTCGAAAAAAGCCATACAGGCCTCGCCTCTCAATACCGGGCTATCCGGATTGCCGGGGCCATACTTCCAATCGAGGGTATCCATATTTGCGAGGCCGGCTTCTTTTTCCAGGGCCCGGATCAATCTGTCAAAGCCGGCATGGGCCAGGGTTTCCTCGCCGGTATTTAGCTGGTTCAGGCCTGTTTCTCCTGAAAATATCTCCACCCATCGGCCAAGCTCCTCTTTCGACAGTGGTTTTCGAAGTTCCGCCCTGTAGGTGGTAAAAAAGCCCCGGGTACCCCAGAACTGGGCTGCCTGGAAAGCTTTGTCGCCGGTATCAAGGCCATCGAAAAAAGTCAGCACCTGGCCCTCTTCAAGTAGTACTTTCTGGAGAATGTGAACGGGAACTGCATCAGTGTTCCACTGCCCTTCGACTGCAAGGCGGGCAAGGGCGCCTGCCGCATGCCCCATGCCCATCCACTGCGGCTCCATCCGGATGGTGGAGTAGGCCACATGAGAGGTGGAGGCAGCTACCGGCACAATAAGCTGCCTGGTCTTTTCGGGAAGCATTATCCGCAGCGGGACCTGGTAGGGCAATATTTCCAGGAGGCAGATGTATCCTTCCAGGACTTCCTTACCCGAACTCGGTTCTTTGGTCACCGGAAAACTGTCGATCGGAAATTCTCCGGCAATGATACTATCCTGGAAAATAGTCGAGCGGGAGGTGGCGCCGCTGGGGTTGAGGTCTTTTTCCGTAAGGGTATATTTCCCTTTCAGCCTCCTTGCTTCCCGTACGTACAACTGCCAGGGGAAATGGCCGTTATCCGTGAATTCATCAAGTGGGAGATGGTATTCATTGGCCATTTTCCGGTGATCCGCGGGCACTTCCGGATCGTTCTGGACAAAGTACAACAAGCCCAGAACCAGTTCGCGGTGCCGTTGGAAAACCCGCTCTCTCTGTTCCCAGCCCGCTTCGACATAATCCCGGTTCTCTTCGGGGAACGGAAACCCCAGCGCTCTGGGATTGATATTCACATCGTACTTGCGGTTGGGGATCTCCGCAAAGGAAAATACCCGCAGCATGGTATTAAAGTGAGCGGGATAATACCCATGGCCTTCTCTCAACACCTTCGGGCCCCCCAGCCTTCCTTCCTTCAGGTCACTGAAATAGGCGGTGTAGTTGTCGCGATCGTACCCGGGAGGCGGTTCCCTGAGGATGTAGCTGTTGTCCGGGTCGTCGGCCAGGCAAAGGCGATAGGTATAAGCGGGAAGGTTATCATCGCCTTCCCCTGTGCTTCCGGGCAGGATAAGGTGATCGTTGTGGTCGAAGAATATCTTGCCGGCATGTTTTTCGCCAAACTCCTCTTTCCCTTCCCGCCCCAGGCGATATTCCGCTCCTGCGAGGGCATAAAGGTCGCCTTCATAAGTTGCATCGATAAACACTTTGCCCTTCAGGTTCAGAAACTCACCGGTGCGGCGGTTTTTAAAGCCCGCTTCCACGATCGCGCCGGATTCCGTGCGGGCACTTTCTATTTGATAACCCAACAGGAGTTGGATGCTTTCTTCTTCCCGGATCATTTCGTGGAAGATCAACTCTGCAACCGAAGGTTCGTAGTAATAACCCTCGCGACACAACTGAACGTCCTTCGAACCCTCGCCGTATTTGTCGATGTAATACCGATGAACCCGCTTGGTGAATTCGCGGAACAGGCCGGAAACAGCCTCCTTGTTTTCAATATCGCTTTTTCCCAGGCCGCTTGTCGACATGCCGCCGATGTGATCGTGATACTCGGCCAGTACAACGGCAGCACCATGCCGCGCCGCAGCAATAGCCGACATGATGCCGGCAGGGGTTGCGCCCACTACCACGATGTCATATGTATTTGACTTTTCGCTCATCATATACTTATCATCCTTTTGAGTTTGGGGATTGTATTAACGACCGGTGAGATCTGATAAATCACCTGCATCAGCCCCAGCCCGGGCGACAGCGCCAGGCATTAAGTAGGCGGACAGTTTTAATTTACTTAACCAGAGCCTGAAACACGTTATTCCCGGGCGTTTCGGGCAGATTGTTGAGCATGGCGAAACCCGCCCCGGTACAGGCCCGCCCCGGTACGGGCCCGTATGGGTATGGGTATGGGTATGGGTCTGGGCTACATTGTTAAATTGTTCTGTCCGGCTACTTACAGTAGCTAAATGGCCGCACTCTATGTGCCGGAACCATAAAAGGAAAATGGAGGCAGGCCATGCACAGCCTACCCCACTTTCACTCACTAGTTGAATCAGTATCCGGGGTTCTGGTCCTCCGGCCCGAGTGCCGGGTTGGTGTTGATCTCATTTTCCGGAAGCGGCCAAAGCAGCCTTTCGGGGATAAACGTCCGGCCGATGGATTCGAAGTACTCCATCACCTTGCCGGTGCGTTTGAGGTCCCACCAGCGCCTTCTTTCCAGGAGGAATTCGTAATCTCTTTCTTTCAGGACGGCGTCCCGGAATTCCTCCTGGCTCATGCCCGCGGGATAGTCCACCGGTGAAGGGGAGAAGGGATCGTAACCATAGCCCCTTCTTTTGATCATGTTCAGGCGTTCCAGTGCCAGAGCGGAAGGGCCGCCTTCCGCCTGGCTGGCCGCTTCTGCATAGATCAGGAAAGCTTCCGTATAGCGGAATACAGGTACGGCAAAGGTCTGCATTCCGTCAGGGGTGTCGATGAATTTTTTGAACAGGATCGGTGTCTGTTCCGGCAAGGGGACGACATTTCCGTTTTCATCCAGGTATTCCGTGTACAGGTTAAATTCTTTTCTCAGGTCGTTATCATCCCAACTGTCGCCGATGAAAGAATTCTGGATCGGCAGCCAGGCAAAAAAGCCGCTTCCCTGCGGGTTGTATACCGGGATATTGGTCCGGTGCAGGAATTGGCAAATCTCGGACTGAGAATTTTGGGAATGCTGGATGGACATAATGTCCTCGGAATGGGTTTGGGAACGGAAGATCTGGTAAAAGTCGTCCGGTTCACTGACCAGGGCCAGAGAGAACTGGCCGCTGTTGATCACCTCATCGGCCAGGCCGCGGGCCTGCGCCCATTGTTCGGTAGTCAGGTAAACCTGGGCAAGCAGCATTTTAGCCGCCCAGGAAGAAGCACGCCCGGGCCCTTCGCTGGGAACGTCCGGCAGGTCCTTTTCTGCTATCTGAGCATCGGCAATGATCTGTGCATACACTTCCGCTTCGGGTGCTCTGGGAGCGCCCACTTCATCCACGCCTTTGGTTTCCGTCAAACGCAGAGGGACCGGCCCCCAGCCTCTGACCAGTTCGAAATAGGCGTTCGCCCTCAGAAAATGGGCCTCGGCCAGAATACGGGCTTTCAGCGCTTCGTTCATCTCGATATCCGGCACGTTGTCCAGTACGGCATTCGCGCGGTTTATGGCAGTGTATAGCCGCCCCCAGAGCGCTCCTATCCGGCCGATGTTCACCTGGTTGAGCACCTGGTCGTATATGCTGATGGGCGCCTGCGACCCCCGCCCGTCGGCTGCGCCGCTGTGAAGGACCATGAAGGCATACATGCCCAGAGCCGGGCCGTAATATTCGTTCTGCAGCGATGCATAGGCGCCTGCGATGGCTGATTTTGCATCGGCCTCATTTTCATAAAAATTAGCTGCTGAAATAAAACTCTTGGGGTCTTCTTCCAGGAAACTCTCGCAGGACCCAAGAACAAGTATTGGAATTAACAGGAAGATTAGCTTTTTCATTTTCATAAATTTTTTTAGAAACCAAGTGTTAAACCCACTGCATACGTTTTCGAACTGGGGTAACCACTTTCGTCTACCCCGACGATCAACCTTGAGCCTACGTTCTGACTGTCCGTTCCCCGGGTATTCACATCGGGGTCCAGCCCCGGATAATCCGTAATGGTCAGCAGGTTGATGGCAGAAAAATAGATCTGAGCTGAACTCAGCCAGGAGGAAATGCCGAGGGCGTAAGTAGGCAGGTTATAGCCCAGGCGCAGGGATTTAAGCCGCAGGTAAGACCCGTCTTCAATGAATCGTTCGGATACGGTAACCTGAGTGGCGCTGCTCGGTTTGGGATACTTGGCGTTGGGGTCCGGGTTGTCTGGTGTCCAGTAATTACCAAAAAGCTCGGCAAACTGGTTTTGCCCTCTGTTGAAAGAGCTCAACTGAGTTCCGGCAGTGGCGAAGAAAAGGTCGTTCCCCTGCGAGCCTTCAAAAAATATGTTCAGGTCAAAGTTCTTGAAGGAGAAATTGGAACCGAAACCAAACAGAAAATCCGGATACGGGTTACCGAGAATGACCCGGTCCTGGGTGTTTATCACGCCATCTGCATTCTGGTCAACGTATTTTATGAAGCCTTCTTCATCCAGGCCGTCTTCTTCCAGGCCGAAGAACATTCCGAACGGCTGTCCTTCGCGTGCAATATTCAAGGGGGCCACAAAGGGTTGCCCGAGGCCATTCCCAAGTACATCATCCCCGCCGGCCAGGCTAACCACTTCATTCTCATTAAAAGAGATCTGCCCGTAGGCATTCCACTGGAAGGCCCCTACGAGAATGTCCGCATCGAGCGCCAGCTCGATACCGGAATTCCTGATGGCGCCGATATTTCTCAATATCGAACCAAAACCAACGGAAGGGGGCAGGGGAACGGAGGCCAGCAGGTCTTCCGTATTTTTCACGTAATAGTCGAAGGTGAACCGGTAGCGGTTGTCCATCAACCCAAGGTCAAAACCTATGTCCAACTGCTCGGTAGTTTCCCATCTGAGGTCGGGGTTGGCAATAGCCGCAGGCACAAAGCCGATCACCTCGCCCCCGCCGCCGTAAACGGCAATGGTGGAAGTCAGGCGGTTGAGCGTTTGAAAGGAATTGATCCCCTGGTTGCCGGTAATGCCGTAGCTGGCCCGAAGTTTCAAATTGTTGACCAGCCGGTTACCAACAAGGAAAGGCTCGTCGGAAATCCTCCATCCAACCGCGCCGGAGGGGAAATAACTCCACTTATTGCCGGGAGCGAAGCGGGAAGAGCCGTCGGCCCGCAGGCTGGCGGTGAACAGGTATTTGCCGTTCAGGGTGTAGTTCACGCGCCCCAGGGCCGATGCCAGCGACCATTCGTTGAAGCCGGAAGAGGGGGTTCCTATGATTTCTGCGGCGGCCAGGTCGTAGTTTTCGGTGATATTGTTGCTGAAGCCGGTAACACCGATACCTAAGCTCTTCGAAGTGAATTTCTGTATCGTATATCCCGCTACAACGCTCAGGTCATTGTTACTGCCCAGATCAGGCTCGTAAGTCAGGAGGTTTTCATTCAACCAGGAGTAACTTTCCGACCTGCTCTCAGAGGCGGAGCCCTGGTCGCCGGGATACACAATAGGAGTGAAGGCCTCATTAGCCCTTAAATTAAAATCTGCACCCCAAATCGTTTTGAAGGACAGCCCTTTCGCCAACGCCATATCCAGATAAGCGTTGCCGATAAAGGTATTCAACACTCTATTGTCTTTGCGCATGGCAAAGAACATAGGGTTGCGGGTAGTGGGGTCCATGAAAGTATAAAGCTGAGAAAAGTCGATCGGCACACCGTCCTCATCATTTACCGAGAGGGTTGGAGGTGCCGACAGCGCTCCGGAGAAAATGTTCTGGCCGAAGTGCCCGTTATCTACGTTTTGAAAATCCTCAGAGCTCCGGGTCAGGTTCAGATTCGTCCCGATCTTGATGATGTTATTTACCTCCGAGTCCAGGTTAAATCGAACGGAAGCTCTCTGCACACCGGTACTGATGATGACCCCCTGCTGCTCGAAGAAATTACCGGAAATGGAGTAATTGGTATTCTCACTCCCCTTGGAAAAGGTGATGGTGTGGTTTTGCAGCCTGGCGGTCCGGTAGATTACATCCTGCCAATCCGTGCCGGGATCGGACGGAATATTCGTGAAGAAGGGGGTCTGTCCGTTATTTTCTAAAAAGTCATTCACCAGAACCGCATATTCCGGTGATTCCAAAAGGTCATATCTGCCTATAACCTCCTGGGCCCCGAAATAGGTTTCCACATTGATCCGGCCGGCCTGGTTCTGGCTGCCCCTTTTGGTCGTGACGATCACTACTCCGTTGGCGCCGCGTGAACCGTAAATGGCGGTGGCGGAAGCATCCTTCAGAATATCGATCGAGGCGATATCCGACGGGTTCAGAAAAGAGATGTCTCCGGTGATCGGATAGCCGTCGACCACGTAAAGCGGTTCGTTGCTGCCGATCATGGAGTTATTTCCCCTGATCCGCACCTGAATGCGCCCGCCGGGCCGGCCCGAATTCTGAGAGACCTGTACGCCGGCCGCGCGTCCTTTCAGAGCCTGTGACACCTCATAGGTCGGGAATTCGGAAATCTTTTCAGCTCCTACCTGCGACACTGACCCGGTCAGGTCGCTCTTTTTTACATACCCGTACCCAACCACCACCACTTCGTCCAGCGCCTGAGCATCCTGAGCCAGCTCTACATTGATAACGGATTGGCTGCCCACTGTGATCTCCTGTGTCCGGTAACCAATGAACTTAAAAACAAGTACCGATTCTTCCGAAGGCACATCAATGGAAAAGGTGCCGTCAAGATCCGTCACTGTCCCGATACTGGTTCCTTTAACAAGCACGTTCACACCCGGCAGGCCCTCGGGGCTGTCCGCAGTAGTCACTTTCCCGGTAACAGTCTTTTCCTCACCTGGCAGTAAGTGGTTATTACCCCCTCCTGCTGTACTACTGTTGAATGCAGCCAGGCTCGTAACCAATAACAGTTGTAGTACAACTGCCTGAAAAGCCCAGCCGCAGGCTTTTCGCAGCCTAATGTTTGTCATTGTCTTTTTCAGTATCATATGGTTAATATTTAGATGTTCTTTCCACCCAGTGGCTTAAACGTTTAAGCCATTGGGTAAAATAAGCTCCTTACTCCCCAATAATTGAACCAACAACCAGATCCTGCATCGCCAAAATACTCCTTCAACCTCATTCGCCAGGGGCGAATCTCCATGCCAGCTGCCGATATTCCACATGTATTTTACGGGGCCTTTATTGCTCAAGAATGCTTAAACGTTAAAGCAATTATAGTAAATAAATGTCTATGGAAAAATTTTTTTTCATTTTTTTTCATTTTTTTAAAACAATCCCTGGCAATTGTAGGATTACAGGATATACTATTGCAACATGAAAGTAGCTAACAAATCTTCCGGCGTTTGCATACACCTGCATGCGTTCAACCTTAGGCGGATAGCCCGGGCTAAAGCGGGAACGCTCACCGCCGTAGGGAGCGGATCTTGTGATCAGTTCCGATAAGAAGGAAGGCTTTAAAAAATGGCTGGGCGGAAAGCCCCGCTGCTCCCGCCTGGCGATGCCGGAGCAGCGGGCCTTATCAATCCTCAAAATCCTTCAGATACTCCACCGCCTGCTCGTACACATTCTTTGCGGTGAAGCCGAATTTTTCGTCCAGCACATCAAAGGGCGCCGACTGGCCGAAGTGGTTCAGGCCCACCACATGGCCCAGCGGCCCTACCAGCCCTTGCAGCGTGACGGGCAGGCCGACGGTCAGTCCCATGGTGGGTACATCCGGCGGCAGTACTTCCCACTGGTAGTCTATCGGCTGGTTGCGGAACAGGCCCTCCGAAGGGGCGGAGACGATACGGACTTTGAACTTCTTTTTTGACCTGAGCAGTTCGGCGCCCTCCAGCAGGGTGGCTACCTCGGAGCCATTGCCCACCAGGATCAGGTTGGGGTGGCCACCTTCAGCCTCCTGAACGATGTAGGCGCCTTTGCGGGCTTCCTGGGCATCTTTGTAGCGGGTAGAGCCAGGCCGGGCCGGCAGGCTGGGAATGTTCTGGCGCGACAGGATCAGGCCAGTGGGCGAATGCCGGTTTTCCAGCGCCATCTGCCAGCAGACGGTGGTTTCGTCGGCATCGGCGGGGCGCAGGGCCAGGAAGCTGTTGTTGCCGGAGTGGTTCTGCAGCTGCTCCAGCAGTCGGATCTGCGCTTCCTGTTCGACAGGCTGGTGGGTAGGGCCGTCTTCGCCCACCCGGAAGGCATCGTGCGTCCAGATGAAGATCACCGGCTGCTCCATAAGGGCCGCCAGGCGGATGGAAGGTTTCATAAAATCGGAGAAGACAAAGAAGGTAGCGCATACGGGCACTACCCCACCGTGCAGGGCCATGCCGGTGGCC
>CAYVVK010000268.1:0-2648 GCA_964454855.1 uncultured Phaeodactylibacter sp.
AATTGTTGAGCGCAGCGAAACCCGCCTGGGTTATATTGTTCTGTCCGCCTACTTATTTCAGGTTACGGCGCAAAAAAATTAGGCGGCTGTTTTAGCACCATTTTCGTATTTATCATTATTGGGGCCGTACTTGGGCAGTGTAGCTAAAAATGTGTTCGAATTTTGCGTTATTGTGATTGTTACGGTCATAAAACCCTGTTTATGAAACCAGGTAAAGGGAAAACAGCTGTCCCGGATACCGGGCAGTTCCCAATAGTTGGCATCGGCGCATCGGCCGGTGGACTGGAAGCCCTGGAGCAATTTCTGGCCAATGTGCCTGAAAATAGCGGGATGGCCTATGTTGTTATCCAGCATCTGGATCCTACTCAAAAGGGCATGTTGCCGGAATTGCTTCAGCGAATTTCCACTATGGAAGTTTTTCAGGTACAAGACAGTATGGAGGCAAAGCCGAACTGCGTGTACGTCATTCCTCCGAACAAGAGCATGTCTATATTAAAGGGGGTGTTTTACCTTTTTGAACCAGCAGAAACAAGAGGCCTCCGCCTTCCGGTTGATTTTTTCCTGCGCTCGCTTGCCGACGGCCAAAAGGAACTCGCAGCCGGTATTATCCTCTCGGGTATGGGCGCAGACGGCAGTATGGGGGCCCGGGCTATCAAAGAAAATAACGGGATCGTGATGGTACAGGATCCTGCAACAGCAAAATTCGACAGCATGCCCCGAAATGCCATCGCTTCCGTGCCGCCCGATGGGGTTGCCCCGCCCGGGAAGTTGCCTGAAAAACTCATTTCGATCTTTAAACGCCTGCCCGCCGCCAAATCACCGCCGGAGGCGGAAATCAAAGACAAAAGCGCGCTCGAAAAAATAATCCTCCTGCTGAGAACCTATACCGGGAATGACTTTTCGCTCTATAAAAAAAATACCATATACCGCCGCATCGAAAGGCGAATGGACGTCCACAAAATTGATGAAATAGGGTCTTACGTCCACTTTTTACAGGAAAATCAAAAGGAAGGAGAGATCCTTTTTAAAGAATTGATGATCGGCGTCACCAATTTTTTCCGCGATGCTTTAGTATGGGATAAGTTGAAAGAGGAAGTTATTCCAAATATGATCGCCGAGCGGGAAGCCGGCACAACTTTACGGGCATGGGCGCCGGGGTGTTCCACCGGAGAAGAAGCCTATTCATTAGCCATCGTATTCAAAGAAGCGCTGGAAAAAACCGATCCGAACGGAAGCTTTTCGTTACAGGTATTTGCTACCGACCTCGACAACGATGCTATTGATATCGCCAGAAAAGGCCTGTTTCCCGCAAGTATTGCCTCTGATGTATCACCGGGCCGCCTGGACCGCTTTTTTATTGCAACCGATGATGGCTATCGCGTCACTAATGAAATAAGGGAAATGATCGTGTTTGCACAACACAACGTTATCATGCAGCCGCCTTTCACCAAGATCGATATCCTTTCGTGCCGCAACCTGCTTATTTACATGGATGTCGAATTGCAAAAAAAATTGCTCAGCCTGTTTTACTTTTGTATTAATCCGGAAGGGATCCTGGTGCTGGGAAGTTCCGAAACACCGGGAACCAAGAGCATGCTCTTTACACCTGTCGATACCAAATTGAAAATTTACAAACGCGCCGCAACTGTCACAGCTCCTGAATTATTCGATTTCCCCGCTTCATTTTCCCGGGCCAAACTTGACGATGTTGAAAAACAGATTGCTGTCAAATCAACCCTGAACATCCAAACGCATGCCGATCAGTTGCTGCTGCAGCATTTTTCCCCCATCGGTGTGTTGGTCAATGAAAATGGCGACATCATTTACACCAGCGGGCGTACGGGGAAATATCTGGAACCCGCAGTCGGCAAAGCAAACCTGAATATTTTCGCCATGCTGCGCGAAGGCTTGCGCAACGAATTTCCCGTCGCCTTCCGGAGGGCCGTCATAACAAAGGAAACAGTGGTTTTACGCAACATCAAAGTGGTTACAAATGGTGATACGGAAACCATAAATGTCAGCATGCATTGGATTGACAAACCGGCGCCCTTAAACGGCATGGTAATGATCATTTTTACTAATGTGCCGGAAAATGACAGCATCAAATTACGGAAAAACAAAGCAGAGAAGCCGGAGGATCCAAAGTCAGAGAAAGAAAAAGAAATGCAACGCCTGCGGGAAGAAATGCAGAACACGCTCGAAGAAATGCAGGCTTCGGAGGAAGAGCTGAAAACTACCAACGAGGAACTGCAATCCACCAATGAAGAACTGCAATCCACCAATGAAGAACTGCAATCCACCAATGAAGAACTTACGACTTCCAAAGAAGAGATGCAAAGCATGAATGAAGAGCTGCAAACGGTGAACGCTGAATTGCAGTCGAGGATAGATGATTTTTCGCGGGTGGACAATGATATGAAAAACCTGCTCAACAGCACCGATATTGCTACTTTATTTCTTGACAAAAAACTGAATATCCGCCGCTATACCGATCAGGCAACCAAAATTTTTAAACTGATAAAAAGTGACATAGGCCGGCCTTTAACGGACCTGGTTTCCGCCCTTGTATACCCCGAACTGGCCGACGACGCCCTCGAAGTATTGAGGACGCTTGTGTTCATACAAAAGCAGATCCCTGCTAAAGACGG
>CAYVVK010000268.1:2658-6741 GCA_964454855.1 uncultured Phaeodactylibacter sp.
ACGGGCGCTGGTTTTCCGTTCGCATCATGCCCTACCGCACTGCCGATGACCGGATAGACGGCATCGTCATCACTTTTTTCAACCTCTCCGGCATCAAGCAGGTGGAAGAAAAATTGCACGAAACCCAGCAGATGAACCGGCTGCTCCTGGATTCCTCGCCTGATGTGGTTATTAAATTGTCGGCCGGCTGGGAAATACTGGAGTTTAATCCTGAAGCCGAAAAGCTCTTCGGCAAAAAACGAAACGAGCTTATCAAGCGCGACTTTATTCAGATATGTATTCCTGAACCGGCTCGGAAAAACACTGAAAAAAGACTAAAAAAAATACTGGATGAAGCCCCCCCGGATGGAAAATTCAAAATGCAGGTGGCCACTGCCGGCGGCACTTTGCGTGTTGCCGAGTGGCGGGTAAATGTATTGCTCAACAACCTGAAAAAGCCAACAGGAATTATTTTATCACTAACACACAGACAAAAACAGCTAAACCATGAATAATGATGAACTGGATCTTACAGATCCTAAAATGCTGCGCCTGAAAGCCGAAGAGCTGCTGAAAGAGAAGCAGAAAGAGCTAGACCAGCTGGCAAAGGAAGCGGATGTGAAAAAGCTGCTGCACGAGCTGCAGGTGCACCAGATAGAATTGGAAATGCAGAACGAAGCGCTGCGGCAGGCCAATGAAACAGCAGAAGCGGCGCTTAAAAAATACACCCTATTGTTCGACCTGGCCCCGATGGGCTATTTAACGCTCGATGCCACAGGCAGTATCTGTGAGCTTAACTTCACGGCCGCCGAAATGCTCGGTGAAAAACGCTTTAGCTTGATCGACAGCAATTTTAAGTTATTCATTTCTGAAGATTCATTGCCTGTTTTCAACGATTTTTTCAGTAGGGTATATAAAAGTAACGCTAAAGAATGGTGCGAGGTGGCGTTGGGTTATGACAAAAAGTCTTTACGCCATGTTTACATGGAAGGCGTAGTTACCGACGAAGAAGGAATATGCCTTTTGTCGGTGGTTGATGTTTCAAAATTCAAAAAGTAAAGTCCAGCAGCCTCCAAACAAGCTCTGAGCCTGATGTGTGTATCGTTCGGCTTACAAATCGGAAGGGAAAAGCGGGCAACCTGCCATTGAACCTATCCCCCCCCCAGTCGGCCCAAAGAAGGATATACGCGCGGTTTTAAACCCCTGAACGATCAGTTCTAAACGTGCTCTTATAAGCTTTACACCGGGGTCACAGGTCTTCAAGGTTGCTCCGGCGTTTTTTTTTTCAGTTTCTTGTAAAGAGATGGGGACAGGCCGGTAACCTTTTTAAACTGGTGGGATAAATGCGCCACGCTACTGTAGTTCAGCCTGTAAGAAATCTCCGTGAGGTTAAGTTCGCAGTACAACATTAATTCTTTTACCCTTTCAATTTTGTGCATGATAATGAAATGCTGGAGGGTGGAGCCTGTCACCTCCGAAAACAAATTGGACAGATAAGTGTAATTATATCCTACTTTTTCACTAATGTAGTCAGAATAATTCACCTGGGGTAATTCATCAGAATAATGGATCATTTCGATGATCACATTTTTTATTTTTTCGACCAGAATGGCCTTTGGGTCTTCCATCAGCTCAAGCCCCGACCTCAATAATGCGATCCTTAACTTTTCGCACTGGCCTGGGGTAATGTCTTCCGATATCTCAATTGTTCCAAGATCAATCACAGCCTTTTGTATCCCCAGCTTTTCCAACTCTTCCCTCACAAACATCTTGCATCGCAGGCTGACCATGTATCTGACATACAATTTCATAATTATTGTCTGTAAAAGTTTATCAACAAGATAATCAAAATACGGCAAAAAGCCTGCAAAATTTTGCTTTAGGGTTACTTTTAACCCGTTATAAGGATTGCGAAACAATAAGATCGCATACTGCACGCCAGGCGGCACTGCCCTCCAAACGCCCGCCCCGCGTACGCCACCCGAAACCACTCCAAACACCCCCGATCCTGCAGCGTAACATAGCAGGTTTTTCCATCCGGCCCACCAAAGGTGAGGTTGGAGGGCTTCTTGCCGCTGAGCGATATTTCCCGCAGCAGTTCGCCCTCGGGCGAAACCATGGCGACCGTACCCTTGCCATAACGGGTGACGTAGAGGTTGCCCTTCCGGCCGCAGCGCATGCCGTCCATTCCGAAATCCGGAAACTCGATCAGCAGGCGCTTGTTACTGATCTCTCCGGCCGGCGAGAGATCGTAGGCCCATACCCGGTGCTGTACGCTTTCGTTGACGTACAGGGTTTTGCCGTCGGGACTGACTTCCAGGCCATTGGTGGTGCCCATATCCTTTTCCAGGAGGGTGGTGCTGCCGTCGGTGTCGATGCGCCACAGCTGGCCGGTGGAGGCCTGCCAGTTGGGGTCACTGGCGAAGAGGGTCCCATTGGAGGTAATGGCCAGATCGTTGGGCTGGTTCATACGCTCGTCGTGGGCGTAGACGGTGACTGCTTTAGATGACACATCCACCCGGAGTACATTGTGGCCTGTGTAGTCGGCCACCAGGAGGTTGCCTTCGCCGTCGATGCGGATGCCGTTCCCGGTGCTGCCCTCCGGAAGTTTGACAAAAAGGCTGCTCTTGCCGTCCGGGCTTACCTTGCCGATGGTGCCCTCCTCGCCGTAGTTGACAACGTAAATTGCTTTTAACGCTTCAACTCCACCACCGGCAGTACGATCTTCGACGGATACTGTGCCGAATGATGGATCTTATTGTGCGCCACGACGCCTTCTTTCTCATCGTAATTGTTGCCCCCCGTATTCAGATTGCGCGTAAAGCGCGGGAAATTGCTGCTCGAGACTTCGATGCGGATGCGGTGCCCGGGCGCAAAGTAGTTGCTGGTCGACAGCGGCGTCAGCTCGATCTTATACACTTCTCCTTCCTCCATAAACACTTCCTTATCGTAGCCTTCCCGGTAGCGGGCGCGCTGAATGGTCTCGTCGAGGTTGTAGGCGCGGCCATCGGGATAGACGTCGATGAGCTTGACGGTGAAGTCGGTGTCTTTAACGTCGGAGGAAACGTAGAGGGTGGTTTCGACGAAGCCACTGACTTCCACACCTTCTTTCAGCGGCTCTGAGGTGTATACCAGGATGTCATTTCGGGCTTCCATTTCCCGCTGGTCGAAGGAGCCGCCCTCGATGGCGTTGCCGGTGCAGCAGACATTGCCGCCGTAGGAGGGCACCGGGTTGGCGGGATCATAAGTATAGGCATCGGGCTTGTCTTCCTTGCCGGGGGCCTTGGTTGTCAGCCTGCCGTCGCCGAACAGGCTGTTGGCCTGGCCTTCGCTGCTGAGGTAATAAGTTACTGGTTGGGCTTCTTCCGGCGGCCAGGTGTCGGCCGTTTGCCACTGGTTGGAACCCATGGTATAGTAGTGCACCCGGGGCGTTTTTTCCAGGAAGCCGTTGTCCTCTCCTTTCAGCCAGTGGCCGAACCAGCCATAAATGAGGGCATCGTAGTCGAGGCGGGCGTCGCCCACATTGCGTTCGCCGACGATGGTGTTCTCCGTAGCACGCGTGTAGCGGCAGTGCAGCACGGGGGCGATCACCAGGTACTGATTGCCTGCCACTTGCGGGTCTTCGGCATTTTCGCGCAGGTGCTTGAAGAGCGCCAGGTTGGGGCTGGTGGAGACGTCATACCAGGAGACGAACCAGAAGCTGGGTACGCCGAAGGGCATATCGTCATGATACAGGCCCCCTTCATACCAGGCCGGGTCATTGGGCTTACGGCGGATCATCTCCTCGTAGATGCCAATGGGGCCATCCACATTTTTAATGATGTCCTGTACCGGTAGGTGCCAGAAGGCCTCAGACCAGTCTACCGGCGGGCGTTCCGGCGCCAGGTCGAACCAGCGGGAAGCGCGAATGAGCTCTTCCTGGGTAGCGTCTTTGGGAAAAGTGGGCCGTATGCTGCCGTTCTGCACACCGTACAGCCAGGAAGTGAAGAGCATCTGCTGGGCGCCGCCGCGAAACCAGTTGCCCTGCTCGTAGTAGTCCCCTACTCTACCCACACCGGCGCCAAAGCCCTGCGGCACCATGGCGGCATGAGAGGGATGGCCGAG
>CAYVVK010000268.1:6751-8526 GCA_964454855.1 uncultured Phaeodactylibacter sp.
GGCCGGATGATCCAGTGCTGCCACGGCCATCTGCCATTCGGCGGTGGAAGAACAGCCCAGAGTGCCGATCTTGCCGTTGCTCCAGGGCTGATCGGCCATCCAGCTGAAAGCGTCATAACCATCGGTGGTGGGTACGCCCAGGATGTCCCAGTCGCCTTCCGAAAAGTAACGGCCGCGTTCGTTCTGCACCACGTAAGCGTAGCCGCGCTTCACGGCCTCGTAGGCGCGCTCGTAGGTGCGGGTGCGGCGCTCGCCGTCGCCCCAGGAGTTGAAATTGTAGGGCGTTTTGGAAAAGATAATGGGCACCGGCTCATCGGTTTTCGGCCGGTAGATGTCGGTAGCCAGGCGGATGCCGTCGCGCATGGGCATCATCACCTTCTGGTCGATGATGGCAATGGCCTCGAGATTTTCGAGAATGCCGGGCTTTTCCTGGGCAAAAACAGCCGTATAGCCTATACAGCTCATCGCCCAGAGCAGTAGAAATTGTTGCAGCGTTTTTTTCATGAACTCGTCTTTCGGTTTTGTGATGCTGGCAATATCGGAATTTTTTGCTGTTTGGGAAGTATGGCACACGGATAACACGGATGACGCGGAGATACACGGATCTTCGGCCTGAGCGCCGGCCTGCCCTGGAAGCTTTCCGGCCAATAGCAAGCCAGGCTGGAGTACCTGCATGGCATGACCGAGGAGGAGCCGGGGTTGAGGCAGAGCAATGGATACTGTCCGTTGCGTATCGGGTGTTTACAAATTAAAAACAAGCAAACTTTACCCCTACTCACCTGTTAGCTCTGTATAAACTTCAGAAACCCCAAGCACCTGGACAATAGCAATGAACCAATATAACCATCTGGCAATCGGACCCGGGCCCCAGGAAAAATAGCCCTGGCGGTTCGAATTCGAAGCAGAACAGGTAAGACAAAAATGGCCCAGGTATTTACAATCCAAGTCCCATGCGCAGCTTCGGCCGTTTCATCCGGCAACACCCCCATTTGCTTTCCTTTGGTTTCCTGCTGGCCTTCTTTTCCAGCTTCGGGCAGACCTTCCTGATCTCACTCTACGTACCGGAGATCGGTGAGGTATTCCAGCTCAGCAATACCCAGCTCAGTTCGCTCTATGCGGCGGGTACGCTGGGTAGCGCCTTGTGCCTGCCCTGGGTAGGTAGGATCATCGATACAGCAGCCCTGCAGCGCTTTGCCATTGCCGTGCTGCTCGGCCTGATGCTCTCCCTGCTGTTGCTTTCACTGGCCCCACATCCGGCGGTGGTCCTGCTCGGTTTTTTCGGCCTGCGCCTCTCCGGGCAGGGTTTGATGAGCCACACCTCCATTTCCACCATGGCGCGCGCCTTCGAAGGCGGGCGCGGCAAGGCCATCAGCCTGGCCTCGCTGGGGCATCCGGCGGGAGAGGCTGTACTGCCGGTGCTCATTGCCCTGGCCATCACGGCCCTGGGCTGGCGCAGCGCTTTGCAATTGTCCGCCGCCTTTCTGCTGGTAGCCGTAACGCCTGTAGTGCTTTGGCTGATCCGCCGTTCTCCGCGCCGAGCCACGCACCCCGTAAAGGACAGTGAGCAGGCGGAAGAAGCCGTGCGGCAAAAACGCAGGGAAGGCCATCCCCTGCGCATTATGAAGACGGCCATGTTCTGGATCATCATTCCCACCGTATTTTTGCTGGGATTTATCAATACCGCGCTCTTCTTCTTCCAGGTGCAGTTGGGAGAGAGCCGTTCCTGGACGGCCGCCTGGGTGGCAGGCTCACTGGCGGCATTTGCCGGCGCCAGC
>CAYVVK010000269.1:0-4698 GCA_964454855.1 uncultured Phaeodactylibacter sp.
GGACAAGTACGAGCGCCTGACCGACAAGTACCTGCCGGGCGCCAATATCGTTTTCCTGGATGAGATCTGGAAGGCCGGGCCCGCCATTCAGAACGCCCTGCTCACCATCCTCAACGAAAAGATATACCGCAACGGCGGCGAGGACCGCAAGGTGAACATCCGCGGCATCATCACCGCTTCCAACGAATTGCCCCCCAAGAACTCCAGCCTCGATCCCATCTGGGACCGCTTCCTCATCCGCCTGGAGCTCGGCAACATCAAAAAGTTCCGCAACTTCCTCGACATGATCACCGATACCAAGGATGTGTACGAGGATAATTTGGCCGAGGAGGTAAAGATCACCGAAAAGGAACTGGAAGCCTGGACATCGCGCATCGACGAGGTGGAAGTGCCGCCCGAGGTGCTCAATACCATTCAGGTGGCCAAAGTTAGAATGGAAGAATACAACGCCCGCCCCAATAATCCGGACAAGCTCATCGAAGTGCACGACCGCCGCTGGAAAAAGATCGTGCGCCTGCTGCGTACCTCGGCCTTCCTCAACGGCCGCTCCAAAGTAGACCTCATGGACTGCTTCCTCATGGTGCACTGCCTGTGGAGCAAACCCTCGCAGCTGGACAAGATCACGGAGATCGTCACCGAGGCGATCCGCCGGCACGGCTATACTATGGCAGTCAACCTGCAGATGGTGAAACGGGAGGTGAGTGATTTCGAGGAGGATGTGGACCAGGAGATCAAAGTGCGGCACACGGTGGCGGAAAACCAGTTGATGCCCATCGAAGACGAGTACTATGAAATGCTCAAGGACGACGATAAGTTTGAAGGCACGCTTGTAAATATCAAGCAGTTCCAGAAACTGCAGATGGACGCCCCGCAGGTCACCAATTTCTACGACGCGCAATTCAACCTGGTCAACCGCCTGAAAGCGCAGAAGGGGCAGCGGCAGCATACCATCGATGTGTTCTATAACTCAGAGCGCTACACTTACCCGCTGCGCACCCGCCAAACGGAACGCACAGAGGTGATCTTCAAAAAGCCACACCCCATCGTCGAAAAACACTGGGACGAACGCCTGCAGCGCCTCAATACCTACATTGATCAGCAAATGGAAAAGATCAACACCAAGGCCCCCGGCGAGCTCCACCACCTGGAGGACAACCTCTTCGTAGAGGCGGAGCGCAGCGATGTGGTGAGATCCAACCTAAGGGAAGTGTCGGAGGCGCTGGAGAATTTGAAGCTGCGGCTGGAGAAGCTGCAGTATGCTTATACGCATGTGTGAGTTGTGATCGGAAATGGCTGAGCCCGATCTTTTTGACTCTTGATCTTCGATCTGCTGCCCACTGTTGAGCGTAGCGAAACCCGCATGGGCCTACTGCCTTACGCCACGGCATAACCCTCGATAAGCTTCCGGGCATGCGGCGGCTGAAAGCCCAGTACGATATCACTCTTGGGAATACCCCGGCTGACGAGCTCCTCGGCGATCTTCAGGTCGGTGCCGTCGTGCTGGAGCCATACTTTGCCATTCTTTCTGATATCTATATGAATGAATGAACTATAGATCCACTGAGAACCAGACCATCCGACTGAGAATAAAAGAAAATGACCTCCTTCCATATCGATTATGGCCTGGTTATCTACACCTTCCTCATCAGGAGTCATATCTGCAACTTCAAGGACCAGCTTTTTAACTATCTCTTTATAACGTGCTATTTTTTCCATGATACTATTGATTTGGCCTCTTCATTAAATATTATCATTTTGACCTCAAATCTGTCAGCAAGCCGAATGAAAAACTGATCATCGAAAAACCTGTTGTAGAAAGCCCTTGGGATGGCAAGGAATAAAGTTCTTGCGGGCTCCTTTTCTTCCAGCGCCATATAATAGACGATAAACTGACCCAGGGCATCTTCAAAATCGTCCAGATCAGATGCGCCAAGAAAGCTCTTTATTTCCACCGCAATTTTTTCATCCCCTTTCTTCGCGCCGATAATCTGCTTTTCTGCGCCCAAGTCGATGAAACCACGTCTTCTTCCGACAGGGAGATAATAGGGGTCATGCGTGATCTCCCATCCCTCCTTGGCCAGGGCTTCCTTCACGTGCTCATGATATTTGTCCTTTGCCATCTACTAAATATAACCTTTGCTTAAAGCTACGGTTTTTTACTCATCCGATCAATACGCAGGAACGCGGAGCCCCAGCTCCGCCAATGGAACGCGGAGTTCCAGCTCCGCCGGTGGAATAGGAGGATTAGATATTGCTTGAACTCCGCGTACTGTGGGAGGACGGCGCGGAGCAGGAACTCCGCGTTCCGGTAGCCTTACTGTTCCAATTCTCTCACCATCCGCGCTGCCGAAGGCAGCAGAGGGTCAATGGCCAACGCTTTTTTGTAAAATTTCAGCGCCTGCTCGCGATTTCCCGCCTTGAGATAGGCCTCGCCCAGGCTGTCGCAGGGGTTGGCCTCTTCGGGGAAGAGGGCAACGTTAAGCTTGAAAATTTCAATGGCCTTCTCCGTAGCGCCGCTGCGCAGCAACTGATACCCCAGCTGGTTGAGCGGCTGCGGGCTGAGCCTGCCGTATCCCTTTTCCCGCAGCAGGCCTGCAGCATGCTCCTGCACGTAGGCCGCTCCCTTTTCTTCGATCGCGCGGTACAGGAAATGGCCGGCCGGCAGGCGGGCCTCAGCTACGGTGTGCCCGGCAGCAGCGTCCCGGATGCGGCGCATGATCTCCTCGGCCACCATGTGGTCTGTGTTGGCCAGTACGATGTAAATGTGCCTGGGGTTGAGCTGTATTTCCACCACGGCATTCACCCCCGGGCCGCCACCGGCGAAGCCTATGGCGTTGCCGGCCTGGCTGAGGTGCTGCGCCCAGGAGGGGCCATCCGCCCGGTAGTCGTTCATGATCAGCGCCTTCATCTCGTCATTGATGAGGGTATTGCTGAAGCACAGCGCCTGTACAAATGCCAGCAGGTCATCGGCAGTGGCGTACATGCCGCCATCGGGGGTGGGGTATTCGAGCTGAGGAGTATGGTCTAGCTTGCTGCCATCGGGCATGTAGCGGTAGCTCTGAGCTTCGCCTTCTATATTTTCGGCGATGTCGTATCGGGTATTTTGAGCGCCGATCGGTTTGAGAATGTTTTCCTGCAGTAGCTTCCCGAAGGGTTTTCCGGTGGTTTTCTCCAGTATGGCGCCGAGCACGATGTAGCCATAGTTGGAATACTGCTGACCGGTGCCGGGTTCATAGGCCAGGGGCTCATCGCGCAGCAGAGGAAGAATGTCATCGATGTCTTTGTACCGGCGGATGTGGTCGAGGTATTCCGGGATGAAGATATCGGCGAAGCCGGAAGTATGGGCCAGCAGGTGGCGGATGGCGATCTTATCCGCTACTGCTGCGGGAAAGCCCAGGCCGAACTTTGCGAGCTTGTCGTCCAGCGATAGCTTGCCCTCCTGTACTTGTTGTAGTACCAGCACCGCTGTGTAGTCCTTATTGATGGACCCGATGCGGAATTTCGTATCCATCGTATTGGGAATTCGCTTCTCCTCATCGGCGTGGCCGAAAGCCTCCCGGTAAAAGGGCTGCCCGTTTTTTGACAGCAGGATGGCGCCGGAGAACCAGCCCATGTCGGCATAGGCCCGGGCAATCTCCTGCGCCTTCTGTGCCAGCTGCTCATTACTTATTGGCTTGGCCTTTTTCATGGCGGATGCGCCGGCCGGCCAGATAGGCGTTTCGTTTTGAGAAGGCACGAGCGTGATATCCAAGGCCAGCCCTTCGATCTTGTAAGGAGGCTTATCTTCAAGGGTAAGCCCGGCATCCACCCATTCGCCGCTGCCGCCCTTTATCTTGAGCTGGTACTCGAAAGTGGAAGGGCGCAGGGCCTCGTAGACTTGCACGGGGGCATTGTTCTGCTGAATATCTTCAACCATAGCCGCCAGTTTGTCCAAACCGTGCTTTTCGATCAGATTTTCGGAGAACAGGGCCTGCACCAGGGCCTCATCGGCTTCCCGGCCCTCGTTGAAGGCGGTGAGGAATTTCAGGACGTGGCTGCCCGCCGGGCTTTCCTGCAGTTGCGCCAGGCTTTGGGGCCCGGTTTGTTGCGCTGCTAAGGGGGCAAAAGAAAGTATGAGTGACAGGATGGAAAACAATGTTTTTTTCATGGTATCGGGTATTTTATTGGCAAAATAGCCGATCGGCCGGCTCTTTTGCAAGCAACAGGTAGGAACGGCAGGTACCAGGTTAGGAATGACGGCAAAAATGTTATTTCCCACCGAAGGGCCCTTTCGCAACAGAAATCCTGGCTTTCGTACCAGGCACTGGCGCACCAAGCCGAAATTCCGGATATTAGCCGGATGGTTAGAAAATGGATAGAAGCGGTAGGGCACCTCCTCTTCTGGGGGCTTTGCTTTTGGCTGCTGTACAGCACCTTCTCCCTGGAATCGGTGGAAGTGACGATCGAGAACGGGGTGAAGCGGGAAGTATATACCCGAAATACGGAAGCCCTACACTTCATAGGAGTGACGCTGCTGGTAAAAATGCTGCTGTTCTACGCAGCGGCATTTTACCTCCTGCCGAGGGTTTTCCGCGGCAAACGCTGGAGGGAGGGCGCCGTTCAGCTACTGGGCCTGTTGCTGGCCTGTTTTCTTTTTGAATACTTCGCTCACCCCGATCTGACAGGCGGTTACTTTCGGGAAGCGCTCGGCCTTCCCCT
>CAYVVK010000269.1:4708-8513 GCA_964454855.1 uncultured Phaeodactylibacter sp.
TCGTCGGCGATCGGTTCGGCCGTGGATACGGTACTGTTCTTTGCCCTGGCCTTCGCCTACCGACTGGCGGCCGACTGGTGGCGCAACGAACGCCTGCGCGCCCGGCTGGCGGAAGAAAAACTCTCGGCAGAGCTCAACTACCTCAAAGCACAGGTCAACCCTCACTTCCTGTTCAACACCCTGAACAACCTCTACACCCTCGCCGAACGGCAGGGCAACGAACTGCTCTCGCAGGGCCTGGCGGAACTGTCGGGCCTGATGCGCTATGTGATCTACGAGGGCCGGGCAGATTTTGTCTCCCTGGAACGGGAAGCCGATTTTATCAGAAGCATGATCGAGATGCAGCGCCTGCGCCTCGACGAGGAGGACGATGTGCTCATCGCATTCAATGTAAAAGGCGAATATTCCAATAAGAAGATCGCACCCCTGCTGCTGGCGCCCCTGGCCGAAAATGCGTTCAAACACGGCATCCGCTATGGCGAAAGCTGCTTCATACGCATCGACATGGAGGTACGGGGCGGGGATCTGTTTTTTAAAGTAATGAATTCTAACTTTAGTAAAGCCGGCGCTTCGCAGGAGGAGCCTACCGGCATAGGCCTGAAAAACGTGCGCCGCCGCCTGGTGCTGCTCTATCCGGGCCGCCATACCCTTAGCCTGGAACCTAAGGGCAATATCTTTACCGCTCACCTGCAACTGCAACTCAATGGATGATACCAACCGCCATATGGCCT
Organism: uncultured Phaeodactylibacter sp.; assembly: GCA_964454855.1. Taxonomy (GTDB): domain Bacteria; phylum Bacteroidota; class Bacteroidia; order Chitinophagales; family Saprospiraceae; genus CAYVVK01. The sequence goes on from CAYVVK010000269.1 coordinate 5,440, forward strand.
GCATCGCCGTAGACGATGAGCCCCGAGCCCTGGAGCTCATCCGCCTGCATGCCGGGAAGGTGCCATTCCTTAATTTAGCCCGCACTTTCCGCGACCCACTGGAGGCCATCAGCTGGCTGAACGAGCAGCCCGTAGACCTCGTTTTTCTGGATATCAACATGCCCCACCTCTCCGGCATACACTTTCGGGAGATGCTGGAACGCCCCCCGCTGATCATCTTCACCACGGCCTACTCCGAATACGCCGTAGAGAGCTACGAGCAGCAGGCTGTCGACTACCTCGTCAAACCCATCCGTTTTGAGCGTTTCCTCAAGGCCGCCCTGCACGCCCGCGAACGCTGGCAACACAAGCAAACGCCTGCCCCTAAGACGCCTGCGGAACAGGCGCCAGCCTCCAGCCACCTTTTCCTGAAAAGTGGTTCCAAAAGTTACCGCCTGGAGGTGGCGGATATCCTGTTCCTGGAAAAGGAAGGCAATTATATGTGGTTTCATACCAAAGATCAGAAGGTGATCGCCCGGCTCAGTGCACAGCAGGCACTGGAGCTATTGCCGGGAGAAGCCTTTTTGCAGGTGCACCGCTCGTATATCGTGGCCCTGGGCCATATCGAGATGCTGGAGGCCCATCAGGTGACGGTCGCCGGAAGGGCCATACCGGTGGCGAAGGCTTACCGCGAAACGCTGGCAGAGCGGTTGTGCGGATAAGGGCGGCAATGGAAAAAACAAGGGTGAGTTCGGCGAGTAGGCCTTTCCACTGAAGGTAATGTCCGCATGCTTATAGTGTTCCTGTATGAAGCGGCTGACCCCTTTCGGCAGCTGCTCCTGCCTCATCATTACCCGGGTTTCCGTCCACCGGCCGTCTTCCCGGAAAAAGGCCTTTTTTAAGCCTTCCGTATCCCGGAAAGTAGCGACTAAACCCTCGTGGCGCATTTCCCATAGTGGATTGTTCACCTCAGGGTATAGCTGAGTGAAAGCCCTCTGTACCGCTTCGGGTATGTTGTCCGTACCTGAAACGGTGGCTGAAATGCAGAAGAATGCCAAACTGAACCACAGGCTTTTCATATTTATAAAGTTTGGTGAAAAATATTAATCAGTAGTTTTACTGTTATAGGTACAAGTAAAACTATTATTAATTCATGGGGTACGGAAATATATTTTTTCCTTCCTTCCGCGATCATTTCTCCTCTGCCGGCAAAAGCCTGAGCGTTAGGGCTTATTCTGGATCAAAAGCCTTGCGGCCAGGCCGTACGGTTCTCAACGAGATGATCGCGGCACGATGAACCTTCCTCTCACAAATGGTATTTACATTCCAATGGCGCAGCAAGACATACAAGAGCAACTCGTTCAGGAATACCGCCGCTTTGTGGAATTCGGCAACCTGCTGGACCGCAAAATGCGCAAATATCTGGTGCAGTACCTGCAAAACAAGCTGGAACCGGAGCGTCACATATTGCCCGAACTGAACGACCGCTACTACGAGTACTTCCGGAAAGCCCTGGACAGCCTGTTCTCCATTCCCGGCCTGCTGCAACTGGCGCAGGGCAACCAGAAGATCACCAGACAGATCGTACTCGACATCCTGCAGTGGCTGCGCAAAAGCTATGATAAGGTGCGGGCCAAAAACCCCTATGAGGACGAAGTCAACCGCCTCGAAGGCTGGGCCATCACCCCACTGCACGTCTTCGTGACGCGCTGGCCCAACCTGCCCATGTTTCTCAAAGCTACCTATGAGAAAGACGAGCTGGACGCCAACTTCTATCAGGACCGCTTCAAAAAGCTCATTGGCAGCCGTTCCATCGGTGATATTCCCAAACAGTACAAGGAAAAGATCGAACTGCTGCTCAAAGACATCCTGGCGCAGTGGGACGCCCTGCTGCACGCCAAGATCCTCGACTACCAGCTGCGCAAGCTGGAAGAGGAACAGGAAGTGTTTACCGATCTGGTAGCGAAAAAAGTGGAAGAATACCAGAAGCTGCACGAGCTGGTCTCTCCCTTTTCGGATTACCTGGGCTGGGACATGTCGCGCGAACTCTGGGAGGAAACTTCCTTTGACGTCATTCAGCAGTACGACGAGCTGTTGCAGGACGAACAGTCCCTCAAAGAATTAGCCGACCTGCTGGGGCGCATGCGCGAGGCGGAGATCGAGATCGAAGAAGAAGAGTTCGAGAAGAACATCATCCGCCAGGAGTGGAAGGTGGACGAACATGCCAAAGCGGAGATCGTAGGCGTGCATGAGAGCGACGACCTCAGCAACATGCTCAGCTCAGAGGCCAGCCTGCTGGCCGATGAGGAAACCGAAATGCTCTTCCTGAAAAAATACGCCGACAAGAACCTGCTCACCTTCCGCTACGAAGACCGCCGGCTGGTGCAAAGCGAAGACCACTACACCGAGATCAACCAGCGCATCAAACAAAAAGAAAAAGGGCCCTTCATCGTCTGTGTAGACACCAGTGAAAGTATGACGGGCCGGCCCGAGCAGATCGCCAAGGTACTCTGCCTGGGCATTCTCAAAATGGCCATCCGCGAGAACCGCCGCGCCTACCTCATCAACTTCTCCCGCGGCATCAAAACCTTAGACCTGCACGACATCGCCAACTCCATCGACGAGATCGCCAAATTCCTGCAGATGTCCTTCTACGGCGGCACCGACGTCTCCCTGGCCCTCTACGAGGCCATCCGGCAGCTGCGCGGCAACGACTATCAGGACGCCGACGTGCTCATCATCTCCGACTTCATCATGTACAAGGTGGACGCCGACGTGCTCCGTGACGTACGCTACTTCCAGCAGAACAAGGACAGCCAGTTCCACAGCCTCACCCTCAGCGAGGACGCCAACCCGGAGGTGCTGGAATTTTTCGATACCAACTGGGTGTACGACCCGAAGCAGAAGGGCGTGATCCGGGAGTTGACGAAGGGGCTCAAAGTGATTGGGGAGCGGTACTAAATCTCATTTTGGAATAGGAAAATAATTCGTATACTGCCGTCCGTAAAAGCTGAGTTTACCTAATACTACTTTGTTACTTTAGGAAAGCCGCGCCTGCCTGCCCGCCAGGCCGTCTGGCGTCCGCCTGGCGGGCA
>CAYVVK010000270.1:0-8480 GCA_964454855.1 uncultured Phaeodactylibacter sp.
GTGGGGGACTTGCCACCCAGCTCTAATGTGATGCTGGCCAGGTGTTTGGCGGCGGCTTCCATAACGATCTTGCCCACGGACGGGGAGCCGGTAAAGAAAATATGGTTGAAAGGGAGCTCCAATAGGGCCTGGGAAGTTTCCACCGCTCCTTCTATCAGCGCTACCTCCTGTTCCTCAAAAAGTTCTTCTACCATCTGGCGCATGAGGGCGGAAGCGTGGGGGGTGAATTCCGAAGGTTTTAGCATGACGCAGTTGCCGGCGGCAATGGCGGAAACCAAAGGGGCCAGCGTGAGGTTGACCGGATAATTCCAGGGAGAGATGATCAGCACCACGCCTTTGGGTTGGTACTGTATGAAGGAACGCGAACCAAATAGCACCAGGGGTGTCGATACCGCCTGGGGTTTCATCCAGCGGCGCAGGTTTTTCACCGCCAGTTCTATTTCCTTGCTTACGATGTAAGTCTCGGTCAGGTCTGTTTCCGTATAGCTCTTGCGAAAGTCTTTCCAGAGTGCCTCGCGGATTTCTTTCCGGTAACGGATCATGGCATCTCCAAGCCGCTTCAGTTTGTCCATGCGTTCTTTGGCACTGCTTTTCCCCACTTCGAGCTGATGGGCCTTCTGTAATTCGAAGATGCGTTGAATTTTTTCTTTTGGGGTATCCATATCCTCCTTTACCATGATCGGCGGTTTTTGCTGTTTTCAGCCTCCTTGTCTCTGGGCGGGCTGCTGTTCGAGTTCGTGGATGCCTTCCCGGAGCATTTCGGGGATGGGGGCCTTGCGGCGCTGCCGGTAGTCGAAAGTTACCATCACAGCATTGGCAATGGCCACCAGCCGCTGGTGGCGCTGGCTGGCCATGTGGCAATTCATGGTGAAGCGGTCTTCCTGCATCTCCGTGACCTTAATGCCCAGGCTGATGGTATCGGGGTAGGAAACGGGAAAGAGGTATTTGCAGTCCTGTTTGGCCAGGATGACTCCCGGCAGTTCGTCTTTCCCTTCTTCCAGGACGATGGGGTAGTTCAGTTCATCCAGATAGGCTACCCGCGCGGCTTCAAACCAGCGCAGGTAGACTACGTTGTTGACATGCCCGGCCAGGTCCATTTCTCCCCATTGTGCGTCAATGTCGATAATTACGGGGAAGCCTTTCAGCTTTTCAGTATTTGTGTGCATTACAGTTTGGTGTTGGACACCGGGCAATTTAGGGAAAAGTATTCAGTTTTTAATAATCCGGAATGCGGCGCTTTCGCCCTCCCGGCTTAGTTCGACATAGAAAAAAGCGTAGCCGTATTCGCCGGCGGGAATCTCAATGGCAGATGCCGTAGCGCCCGCTATGGGCGTAAGATCCGAGGCCGAGCCGTCGAAGTCGTAATACCATTGATAGCTGTCGAAAGGCTCGGCGATGTTCAGCTTTATGGTATCGTAGGGGCAATAAATGCCCGTTTCGGAAGAGGGAGACATTTCAATGTCGGCTTCGAAACTGCACTGGGCAAAGACAGCAAAGGAAAGAAGTAAGGACAAAACAGTCAGGATTGTTTTACACATGATGATTCGGGTTTGGTTTTAAAAAGGCAAAAATGAGGAAACGGAAGGGGCTTTGTCAAGTAAGGAGCGCAGTTTTGCCAGTGGCCGTCAAACTGGTATGAATCAATCGTGATACACCCAACCTTCGGAGCTGCGGTTTCGTCTTGTATGGTTAGAGCCAGCCCGGAGCCTGAAAATAAAGGCGCTCATCCAATTTTGTATCCGGTTGAAAACAGCGTATTTAAATCGGAGCTTTCCCGGTTTGGCGACAAAAGGTTAGGCATCGGCATCCCGGGTTAGAAGATTCGTAGCACAATGCAAGGGTTCAGTGCCGATGAAGCCCCGATTGATCGTTAAAAAACCTTAATTCATAGAAAGAACCCATTCTCGGAGATCATCTCGTGCAACTTCTACGTTTTACAAGCGTCTTTTGAACAGAGATCATTCAGAACGAAAAGAAATACTATAGACTGAAATTTACACCATTTAGTTCATGTTGCGGATAAGTGAGAGCGGCTGTGAGAAGTTGTGGGTTATCCTTCTCGAAGAGTGGAATATCCACCATCAGCCAACTCGAAAAGCAAGGGGCATACGTAATACGGCTTGCCCCCGCGGATAATCCGCCACTTGACCATTTTACCCGATTGTTAAACCTAAAATCGTTCTGTCATGAAAACCTTCCGTTTTAGTTTCGTTCTCGTATGCTGCCTGTTCGCCAGTAGTTTTGCCTTCGCCGCCGATAGCGGCGGCTTAAACCCTCAGACACAACTACGCAAGGAAGTAGCGAAATTGATCCACACTCCTGAGTTGAGCAAGAACGGCATAGCCGAAACTCAGGCCTTTATCAATTTCACCATTAATGAAGACAATGAGATCGTCGTCCTTAATGTAATTGCCGATAACGAGTACATTAAGGATTACGTCACCAGGAGCCTGAACAAGCGCAAGATCAATGCCGACGGGCTGGAAGCTTTCACCGAATACAATATTAAGGTGGCCTTCCGTTCGGAAAAGGCCTGATGCGGGTACTCCTTTCCCGAAAAATAATGCTTTGTCGGCCAATCGCCGGCAGGGCATTATTTTTTTTGCCCCTGCCGGTGGAGGAAAAACCGCCGGCGCAGGCGGCTCTTGCCCCTGCGCAAAGAGAGCAGTTGCCGGAGCGAGAACAGGTGCATGGCCAGGGCCAGGGGAAAGAGAAAACCGGGAAGCCAGATGAAGGGTACGAGAGTGAGGAAGATGCTGTCGGGCACGGTAGCGAAAACATTGAGCCTGCCGGGCAGGGAAATGATGCTGATCAGCATCAGGTTGAGCAGGGAAACCAGCCCGAAGGTATTCCAGATGACGCCTTCCAGGCGCAGGTGCCGCCGCCCACCGAAAAAGACATAGCCCGCCATTATGCCGGTAATGCCTACCACGATATCGTAATTCAGCCATTCGAAAGTCATCTGTACCGGCACGTAGCCTCCCTTGGCGCCCAGCCAGAGCAGGAGCTCGGTAAAAATGCGCAGGCCCTGAATGTAGAAGAACCAGCTTTCCGGGATGGCCCGCAGCAAGAGGTTGAAAAAACGGGAAAAAAGCAGCAGGGGAGCCAGCAGGCTCGGCAGGGCAAATGCCCAGAGCACCCGTTCCTGGGTGGTGCCGGGCTCGAAAAAGAAGCCCATGGCCGCCAGCAGGGCGAGAATGGCGAGCCAGAAGAGCATGCCGGCGGTGGTGAATTTAAGCGTCAGTTCCTGCCGCTGCCGGGGGAGGTGGAGCCGCCGTAAGGCATGAGATATACCATAATAGAGGCTGCTGATGGCGCCAGCGGTGAGTAGAATAGTGATCAGTTGGCCAATAAGGAATAGCTTGCCATCCATTCAGCGAGGGCTTTTCGTATGTCCTGTACCGATAAATATACAGCAAACTTGCCGAAAGCAAAGCCTAAAGGCTTCCCTTTTATCAGAAACGATAGGCCAGGCCCATGCCTTTCACCTGTTCACTGTAAGTGGCCGAGAAACGGAGCCTGCTGCCCCAGCGGCGGTGCAGTTCGGGCACCAGAATGCCGACCGAGGCGCCGACCAGCGCCCCAACAATGGTGTCGGAGGGGAAGTGTTTCAGGGCTTTTATACGATAATAGGCGACGAGGGCAGGCGGAACGGCAGCCAGGCCGAAAAACAGGTATTTTTTGGCTCCCAGCTCCGAGTGGTAATCGGAGAACACCTTGGCGGCAAAAAAGGTGCCGGTGGCTGTAGACCCCACGTGGCCGCTGTAGAAAGAATTGCGCAGGTTGCCGAAATTGCGCTCCTCGAGCGGCAGTTCTTCATAATACAATACCGGCCGGTAGCGCTCTACGAAGAACGGCCCCAGCGGGCTCCAGTTGTACAGGTTGGAATTGATGGATTGCGTTTCGGCGTACATCAGGCTGATGTCCAGCCAGTGCCGGCGGATGTCTTTGTCGATAAAGAGTAGCGCGGGAAGGGCTACGGAAGGGTAGAGGATGTTATCGGATATCTTCTGTGCCTTGTCCCTTTCCGAGGGATCCTGCCTTAAGGCCCACCTGTCAAAACCACTTACTCCTTTTGCCGTGATGCGGTGGACGGCCTCTTCGGAAATATCGGGTTTCCCGCGCAGCAGGCTGTGGCCAATGCTGTTGGAGATGACGCCCGTAAGAGCGATGCCGCCACTGACCCAAAGATTGACTTCATAGACTTGCTCCTGGCGGGCGCTATCGGCATCCTTTCCGGATTGGGCCAGTGCGCCTTGAAAAAACAAGGCCCATAGCAATAACACCCGGATCGAGGTAGTTATCCATTTCATATTGTAGCCCTTTATTGTCTTTTGCGCCCTGAAGCCTGCCGGAGAGGCTGCGCCTTCAGGGGGAAGTTAAGTTAAAGTAAATTTACGGTTGAGAACATATTGAGCCGCCTGCCGGTTCGGTGGAAAGAAGCCTTTACACCCCTGACGGAAGGTTCGAATTCCCCCTTCCAAAGGCAAATTTGGCCCGCGAAAAGCTTAGATTTGAGGACGCCACAGTAAATAATAGCGGACAATTGCTAAAAAAATTACAATTTCGTAGCTTGAATGGACACTTTACGATGCCGTAGTACGCAAAACTCAAAGACGGTAAAATGAATAAAATGGCTCAAAAAACAATAGTAGCGGATGCCGAGAAATACGTCGGGGCCCTCCTGGAAGAGAAGCTTACGGAAGACCATCGCTATCACAATGTGCAGCACACCTTCAATGTCAGGGATGCCGCCCGGGAGATAGCCACGGCCATGGAGTTGTCAGAGGAAGAGTTTGAACTGCTGGACCTGGCCTGCCTTTTTCACGACACGGGCTTTACGCAAACCTATGAAGGCCATGAAGCCATCAGCGGGCAGATCGCCCGAAAATTCCTGGAACAGAAAAACTACCCCGAAGAAAAGATAAATACAGTCCTTACGCTTATCGATGCCACCTTCCCCTCCAAGCAGCCCCTTACCGTACTGGAAGAGGTGATCAAAGATGCCGACCTGAGCAACCTCGCCAGTGAAAACTACCTCGACATGCTGAAGGACCTGCGCTACGAGTGGGCTACCTTCCTCAACAGCATCTACAGCGATGAAGAATGGTTTAAGATGAATTACAAGTTCGTTAAAAAACACCATTACTTTACCGCCGCGGCCAGAGGCATTTTCGGCTACCAGGTAAAAACAAACCGGGAGCGGCTCAAGGAATTGCGCGGCCGGTTTGATCTCGGAAAAGCAAAATCAAAAAAAACAGATACCAAACCAGTGAAACAGGACCTGTCCAATCTATCTGTAGGCTACATTACGGGCAGCAAAAGCGCCCAGATGATGTTTAAGACCTCCTTGCGTAACCACCTGGACCTGAGCACCCTGGCCGATAACAAAGCCAACATCATGCTCAGTGTCAATGCCCTGATCATCACTATTGCCATGCCGCTGGCGGCTTCCTACGTAAAGAGCAATATCTACCTGCTCATCCCCATGGGCTCCCTGCTGGCCACCTGCCTGCTTTCCATGATCTTTGCTACCCTGGCCACCCGGCCGATCAAAATGATGGGCTATACCGGCCAGGAAAGCATCCGGGAAGGGAAGTCCAACCTTTTCTTCTTTGGGAATTTCTATAAAATGTCTTTTGAGGAATACCATCAGGGAATGAGCCAGGTGATCTCCAAAGAAGAGAGCCTGGAAGGGTCTATCATGCGTGACCTCTACTACCTGGGGCGCTCCCTGGGCATGAAGTACCGGCAACTGCGCATCTGCTATACCATATTTATGTGGGGGATCATTGCCACAGTGGCCATTTTCGGCCTGAGTTACCTGCTTTTTTTCTACTGATCTACCCTGACGGTAAAGCGCAAAGCCTGCAGGCCCTGCACGCCCTGTAGTTTACCGATCTTCAGCTCTTCCACCTCTTCGGTGATGTAGCCCTCGTGGATGAGGTAATCGGCGTATTCGAGGTATTCCTGCCGTTCTTTTTCCTGAAGATAGACGATGGCGATCTTGAAGGCCTGGGTGAGGCGTTCGCCGGTGCCTTCGATCAGGGCCTTGTCGATGCGCTTTTTCAGGATCTCATAGCGCACGTTGTAGGCGCCGTCCACGTCGAACTGCTTTTCATCCATGCGGAAGCGGATGGAAAGCGGCGTGCTGTAAGCAAAGACCAGCTGTGCCGTGCGCAGGGGGATGGGCAGCTTTGATTGCATTTTCTCTACGATGCGCGTGATCTCACACAGGTCGATGAGTTGCCACAGGCGAAGGTTCTTCAGGTGCATCATGCTGAAGCGGTCTTTCTTGAGCAGGGACTGGCCCACGTACATGTCGTACTCCACACCGTCAGTCTTGTATTTCTCAAAGTAATGCGGCAGGATCTTCTGCGCCTCTTTTTCCTGTTCTTCGAGATAGCCGGAGATGGTGTTGTTGATCATGCCGACACTGTCCTCGTAGGCCTTGCGCTCGCGGTAGACGATGCCGAGCTCGGGGTCGAGGTAGCCGAAGTAACTCGAAATGGGGCCTGCCATTTCGGAATACTTATCGCGCAGCTGGGAGAAGAGCGGGTGGATGTCGGAATGCAGCCATTCGACGATGCGGGATTCGTCGTTGGAGCTGAAATCGTCCCTGACGTTCTTCATATCCCGTTCCACCTTCATCAGGTACTGGTTGAGCAGCGGGTATTTGCCGATTTGCAGGGCCTGCTTCAGGATGCGGGCCACGCGCTCCAGGTTGTCCAGCAGGTCGGCCTGAATGGCGCTGTTGCGCTTTTCGGAGGAGCTGATGATGTCGGCCTGGCCATAAAGCGGGTACACGTCGTTGAAGACGATGGGCTCTATGGTGGCGTTCTTGGGGTCGTTCTCTCGTTTTTCCAGCAGGTTGTAGGAGGTTTCGATGAACTTCCATTCCACGCTGGGGTGTACGGCCGTGTACTGTTCGCGGATGATGGCCTCCACGCGGTTGTCGATCTCGTCGCGGCTGCGCTCTACGGCCATGCTGAACAGGCCGGTGATCTCCTTGAATTTCAATTCGATGAAGCTGTGCAGCTCGAAGGGGTGGGGAGAGCCGATCTCCAGCAGCCCGATCACCTGGTCTTCCTTACTGAACAGCGGGGCCACGATGATGCTGCGGATGTGCTCCTCCAGCAGGTCCCGCTCGATGGGGGTTTTGTGGCTTACTTCCTCCAGGTCTTCGATGAGCAGCACTTCCCGGTATCGGCAGGCCTTTTCGTAGATGGAATTCTTATTCTCCGGGGAGAGCAGCACTTCATGGCGGTGGGAGAGAAAATCAAAGCGTATCTTGTACTTGTGCGCCACGCTGTTCTCCCGGGGGTAGTCGATAGCGGTGACGCCCAGGCGCAGGCCCGGCAGGTCGAAATAGGTGCGGATGAGGTGCTGCAGGCGCTCGATATTGGAGGGTTCGACCACAGCGTTTCGCTCCAGCAGGCTGTACTTGAGGCGGGAGAGGGCTTCCTCCTCCGTGATGTCGATCAGCGTACCGATAACCAGGCCCTGAAATTCGAAGTTCTCCGGAGGAAGGTGTTGTAGCCAGAGGTCGATGTCGTAGATGTTGCTCAGCAGGCGGTTGATCTGCTCCTGGTCCAGGGGTTTCAGGGGTTTGAGCTGCTTGATGTCGACGTACTGGGTGTCGAGCTGAGTCTTGTAATGCCTTTCCAGTTCGTAGCCGGGGCGCTGAATGGAGATGGAGAACGGCTGGCCGACCTTGAGATCCTGGCCGTAGAACTTATTGAGAATGAGGCTGCAGGCATTGACGACCATGGCACAGTACATGATGTTGTTACTGTTGTTGAGGACGTACTTTACCTTTTGGGCCTGCATCAGCTCGCCCAGGGCGGGGGTGCAGTAAATGGGGTTCATGTCGAAGGGAGCGGAGACCTTGATCAGCTGTTTGCGGCGCATGCCCGGAGGCACTGCCATTACCATAAGCAGGTCGACCGCTTCCCGGTGTGCTTCCAGTACTTCGCGCTCATCAATGGTATTGCGCATCTGAGGGTATTCCTCTATTTTCTCCAGCAGGAGCTTGCCGATGGCTGCTTCCGTCGGGTTGTCGGACGCTGCCTTCTCTTTAACCTCCCGGATCAGGGGTTCGAAGCTCAGCCTGGTAGGATAAGGGATGCGGTTGATGCCGATCTCCTGATAAATATCTTTCTCCTTGACAAGGGAGGCCTGCCGGCTGTCTTCTCCGGTATTCTTCTTCTCCTGGGCTAAGGTATTGGCTTCCATGGCTAATCTTTTTACGGTCAATGTTATTATTAACAAATTTGGGGCTGTTAAGGATGGCCCGGTAGAAAAAGATAGTGGATTTCAGCGACAAATGGATAAAGTTTTCAGGCTTTCGGCTTGGGACTATAGTCAGTGGAAGGGCAGTAATTTGGGGGGAAACCCTTCTTTGCTGGCCTCCTGCAGCTGTCGGCAGGTCTCCGCTATGGTTTCGCGGATCGGGCGGTAGGAGAAAGAAAAATCCCGGA
>CAYVVK010000271.1:0-7537 GCA_964454855.1 uncultured Phaeodactylibacter sp.
AGGCGCCCAGGAGCAGCTGCTGGCCGGTCTGGCCGCGGGCGTAGAAAGTACGGCTTACCTGTACGCCGCCAAAGGAGCGGTTATCGAGCAGGCCGCCGTAGTCACGGGCAAAAGGTACGCCCTGCGCTACCGCCTGGTCAATGATATTAAGGCTCTCTTCCGCCAGGCGGTATACGTTGGATTCGCGGGAGCGGTAGTCGCCGCCCTTGATGGTGTCATAGAAAAGCCGGTAGACGCTATCGCCGTCATTGGCGTAGTTCTTGGCGGCGTTGATGCCTCCCTGAGCAGCGATACTGTGCGCCCGCCGGGGGCTATCGTGGAAAGTGAAGCATTTTACCTGGTATCCGAGTTCGCCCAGGGTAGCGGCGGCGGAAGCACCCGCCAGGCCAGTACCTACTACGATGATTTCCAGGCGCCTTTTATTATTGGGAGCCACCAGGTTCATGGTGCCGCGGTATCTTTCCCATTTTTCTTCTAGTGGCCCGGGAGGAACATTACTGTCGAAGCTCATGGCTTGGAATTTAAGGTTTTGACAAAATAGTCTTTTGCATTCCGCTATTTAAAAAAGTACATGTAGACCGGAATGATCGCAAAACCCAGCGGAATAACTATGGAGTAGATCTTTCCGAGCCCTTTAATGAAGGGCGTGTATTTCTTGTGGTTGATGCCCAAAGTCTGAAAAGCAGACTGAAAGCCGTGGTTGAGGTGGAAGGCAATGACCACCATAGACACCACGTAAAAGATCACGTAGCCGATGTTCTCGTAGGCTACCGATACGATGGCGTACAGGTCCTTGTATTGTTCTCCTTCGTATTCCGCCATGGGCAGGTTCCCGAGCTTCATCTGCAGCCAGAACTGGTACATGTGCATGGCAATGAATACGAAGATGATGGTGCCCAGCCAGGCCATATTGCTGGCGGCGAAGCTGTTGGTGCCGACTACGCGGTTGACCTTGACCGCATAACCCTGGCCACCACGGGCCTTACGATTCTGACGCCACAGCAACCACCCTTGTATGGCATGCACGAGGATGGAAGCATACAACAGATACGAGACCGTCTTGATGAGGGGGTTGGTCGTCATAAACTTGGTGTACACATTGAAGCTCTTGCCGCCATCATCAATTAACAGCTGCAGGTTGCCCGACAAGTGAACCACCAGGAAGACAATAAGGAACAAGCCCGTCAGGCTCATCACCACCTTTTGCCCCAGTGTGGAGGTTAAAAAATTGGAAAACCAACTCATGTTTTTTGCTTTTACTTTTCTTGTTTGATAGACGTAGCTCAAATTCGTACAAATCTATCCTTTAAGACACACTTGCCCAACTTATGTTCGGCATACCTTTTTTGGGTTATTTTATTTAGAATTATTCAAAATTAGGAGGGAAGGAACTATCAACCGAGGCCCATAATGTTTATATTCTTCAGGTATTTTCGGCTAACGAAAGGCATAAGTGAGCACAGCCTAATTAACTCGGCCTAATTTTTCATTCCTTCAGCCGGTTCCGATACGCCTTCGGTGAAACTCCAAACCTCCTGGTAAATGATTCCGTAAAATAGGAGTGGCTTCTGAACCCTACCGTATAGGCGACCTCTGAAATGTTCCATTCATCACTCTCCAGCATTTCAGCAGCCCGCTCGAGGCGGTAATTCCTTATACAGTGGGAAGCAGATTGGCCGGTGAGCGCCTTCAGCTTCCGGTGCAGCTGCATTCGGCTCATGCCCAGGGCTCGGCACAAATGCACAATACCATAAGCTTCGTCTGCCAGGTGCTCGTCCAGAACCTCCTGAAATTGGGCCATGAAAATGTTCTCCTTATCGGCCCCTTCACTCGCTGCCGCCTTTGGCCGGTAAGTACTGTAGTGCGCCTGCAATTGCCGGCGCAATTCGATCAGTTTTCGGGCGCATAGCAACAGCTCTTCTTCGCTGAAGGGTTTGGTGAGATAGGTATCCGCTCCGGTTTCCAGGCCTTCCAGTTTAGATGCCTGATCTGCCTTTGCCGTCAGTATAATGATGGGAATATGGCTGGTGCGTTGGTCCGTTTTGAGTTGCCGGCACAATTCAAATCCGTCTGCCTCCGGCATCATCACGTCGCTGATAACAATATCCGGGATAGAATGAAAGGCTTTTTCAATCCCTTCTCTGCCGTTCTCTGCTGTCTCAATACGGTATTCCCGCTCTAAACAGGAGCGGATATAGCGAAGTATATCCTCATTATCTTCGACAACTAGCGCCATTGGAGCATCCTCCTCTTCATTTCCAGTGGCCACAACAGGCGGGAATTCTTCGGCGCCGGGCAGCCATGGGGCTTCAACTGTAATGACCTCTTCGGCAAGCGGCGCCTGGCGGGTAACAGGCAGGCTGACAATAAACTCCGTTCCCTTTTTTACCCGGCTTTTCACCTCAATTTCACCGCCCAGTAAATGAACCAGCTCTCTGGTTAAGGCCAGGCCGATGCCGGCGCCAGCCCCCTCCCAGCCTCCCCGAAGGAGAAAGCCCCCCCCGATCCTCCCAAAGGGGGGAGGTTCCGGCGGAGAGCCTGCCGGAGAAGGCTTCTCTGATATCTCCCCCCCCTCGGGGTGGGGTGGGGGTGGCTGGTAAAACCGGCCGAAAATATGGGGCAAGACTTCTTTAGCAATACCGGGGCCAGTGTCTTTCACCGAGATCTGCAGTAAGTGAGGAACCGGCCCTATCCGGGGGATAGGCTCACTGGGTTGCCGGCGAACAGAAAAGTATACATCCCCTCCCGGCGGGGTGAATTTCACGGCGTTGGAAAGCAGGTTGGAAACGATCTTTTCCAGCTTGTCGGGGTCGAAGCCCATGGTGAACTCTGATTCGCCTGCCTGGAAATGAAGGCGCACATCTTTAGTTTCGGCATGAGCGGCAAAGGTTTCCGCGATCTGTTGCAGGAGAGGGAGCACATTGCCCTGTCTGAGGTTCACCGGCATACTGCCCGACTCCACTTTCCTGAGGTCGAGCATCTGATTGACGAGGTGCAATAAGCGGCGGCCGTTGCGGCGGATCATATCGATGCCCTGCCGGAACCAGTTTTCCGGCTCCTTGTCCATCTTGTCGGCCATGCCGAGGATAACGGCCAGAGGGGTGCGGAATTCATGGGAAACATTGGTGTACATTCTTGTTTTGAATTCATCCAGTTCCTGGAGGCGCTGGGCTTCCGCCCTCGCCAGGCGGCGCGACAACTGGAAGCGGTAAAGGCCAATTATTATCCCGCCGACAGCCAGAATGTAGAAAATGTAGGCCCACCATCTGGCCCACCAGGGCGGGCGGATGGTGAAGGAGTACGCTGTAGTTTCGCTCCAGCGGCCGTTGTCGGCCACAGCTCGTACTTTCAAATGGTATTTACCGGGCCGAAGCCCCGTAAAGGTGGCTTTATTTTCTTTGATGAGAGGCGACCAGGCTCTGTCCTGGCCTTCCAGTAAATAAGAGAACCAAAGCTGATGAGCGGTGGGATGAGGAGCGGCCCACTTGAGCGTGAATTGATTCAAATGATAAGGGAATATGGGCCGGGCCGGAAGGTTGGTAAAAGGCTGAACGGTATCAAAATGAACGCCTTTCAGGGAAAGCGCAGTATTATCCAGCCTGAGGGCCGCCCCCGCGGCCAGGCTGTCTTTGGCCTGCCGCCAATCTACTTCATAGAAAAAGGGTTGCAGATCGTAAATGTAAAGGCGGGGCCTGGCGGTATCCATTTCCAGGCGGGGCAGCAAGGAGTAGTTCAGGTTACTGGAACCTATCCATAAGTAGCCTTGCCGGCCGGTCAATATACTGGTCACGGGGCTGCCGCTGAGGCCATCAAAGGAAGCATACACCTTCACGGCCAGGGAGCTGGGATCTGCCTGCGGCCGGAAACAGGATATGCCATTAAAAGTCCCCGCCCAGATGTTACCGTTTTCATCCAGGTGGAGGCGGAGCACATGGCCGTGGCTTAACCCTTGTTCAGTGGTAATTTGATGTAAGTTGTTACTGTCCCGGATGTATATTCCTCCCCCCTGAGTGGCCATCCATATTCTTCCGTAATGATCTTCTACGAAGCTCCAAACCCGGTCAGGAACCATTCCATGTTCGGTGGTGAGATGGGTGAAGCCTTGCCCGTCCCAGATCGTTACCCCGTGGTCCGTCCCGAACCATAACTTTCCGTGGCTATCTTCCAGCATAGATATGACGCTATTATCACTTAGCCCTTGTTTTGTAGTGAAGCGGTAAAGCTGATGCCCATCCCAACAAAAAACTCCTTTTTCCGTTCCGGCCCAGATGTGGCCCTTCCGGCTTTCCAGCAGGCAGTAGGCACTCTCAAACGGGAGCCCCTGCTCGGTAGAGGCTTGTACCAACTCCTTACCATCCCAGATCTTTAAGCCATCGCCTTCTGTTCCGATCCAGAAGCGCCCCCGGCTGCTTTCCAGAATATGCCTGGCCAGGAACGGGCCGAAAGGCATTGAAGCAACGCCATTGCCGTCCCGGATGGTAATACCGTCTCCGGCTCCTGCCCAGAGCCGCCCCTTGCGGTCTTCCAGAAGCGCCCAGACATGCCCCTTTCGGGCGGCTTTCTGGGTAAAACCCTGCTTTTTCCAGATATTCACCCCACCGCCATTGGTGCCGATCCAGACGTTGCCTGAACGGCTCCGCAGCATCCTCCACACGTGTTCATGGGCCAGTCCCTGCTCGCTTCCCAGATGGGTAAACCCTTTTCCATCCCAGATTTCTATCCCATTATCGTAGGTACCGATCCAGATACGGCCTTCGTCATCTTCCAGAAAACAAACTATAGCATCAGTGCTCAGGCCTTCCTTTTTTGAATAATGTAAAAAACCCTGCCCGTTCCAGATGGTTACGCCTCCGTCGCCGGTGGCGATCCAGACGCGCCCCTGGCGGTCCTCCATGAGGCCCAAAACGGTATTGCTGCCCAGCCCTTGCTCAGCGGTGAAATGAGAAAAACCCTCTCCGTCCCAGATACTTACACCCTGGCCTGGCGTAGCGATCCAGACCTGCCCCTGGCGGTCCTCCAGAAGGTCGTAGACGAAATTACCGCTCAACCCCTGCTCTGTCGTCAGATGGGACAGGCGTTCCCCGTCCCAGATATTAACGCCATTCTGATAAGTAGCGATCCAGATGCGCCCCCGGCGGTCCTCCAGAAGATCGTAGATAAAATCACCCGCCAGGCCCTGTTCTGTCGTCAGCTGAGTGAGTTCCTCACCATCCCAGATGCTAATTCCTCCACCGTTGGTTCCGATCCAGAAGCGGCCCTTACTGTCTTCCAGGACGCATTTAACCTCATTTTTAGTCAGGCCCTCCCTTTGGGTGAAATGCGTCAGGCCCTGCCCGTCCCATATGCTTGTGCCTCCTCCGTGCGTGCTGATCCAGATGCGGCCCCTGCTGTCTTCAAATAGGTGGCGGATAATGTTGGACCGGAGGCCTCGCTGAATATCCAATTGGTAAAGGAGCTGATCGCTTCCCGAAACCAGGGCCATTTGGGCTTCTTCCTGTTTGGGCCAGCTTATCGGTGCTTTCTCGGGCCGGGCAGCTACGTATACAGGTGGAGCAACCGAGGCCATATCTATCCTATTGGCCTGGCCTGGGGTGAACGCGGGCTTCCCTGCCGGCCGGTAGCCGTTTTTTTCGGCCGAATACTTCAATTCCGCAGGCCCAATGTATACCTCCCGAGGCTGCAGGGTATCCGGTGCTGCTATTAAATGCGCTGGGATCCGTTTCCCCTCTGTTTTAAGGGGTTGGCCGAGATGAAACTGTTGGGGTGGGTAGTTGGGTTCGGCAATATTCTCATAAGGGTTGGAACAGGAGGCGGTTAGCACGGCTGAAAGCAGCAGGCAGAATAGGAAGTAGTTCCTTGTTTGGGCATTCCGGGGCATAGGCAGCAAGTGTTCTTCTTGTCGGTATCGCGGCTACTGCTGATCAAATTACGAAATATAGCCATCAAATTCCAGGGAAGAAGAGGGCCTGAAAGAATCGGGCTTCTGCAATGTTACAGGTATAGCCTTGCTAATCAGTCAATTATATGGCTTGACTGCTACCATGGTGTTACAATAATGGAAGAAAACAGATGTTTTGGCACCCGAAGAAGAGAGCCGCTTTTACAATAACGAAAAGATCGGTTACAGAGGCCAAAGAACGGGAGTGGCCTTCCGGCTTATTTGAGCCACAGGCCGGAATTGCTCCGCCGAACGCCTAAAACCCTGTAACCATGAAAAGGAAAGCCCCTCCTACTGTTCTGTTTTTCGTTTTCTTCACCCTGTATCCTGCCTTCGGAAATGTCGAACCGATCAAGATCCCCTTTACTTTTTCAGGGCGGCTGATCATCGTACAGGCGACGGCAAACGGCCAGCCTGGCGCCTTCCTGCTGGATACGGGAAGCGAAGGGCTGATCCTAAACCAGGATCACTTCGACCCGAGGCGAAACAGTGACGGGCGCCTGATCGATATCACCGGAAACAGCCAGGCAGAGCGATCCACCTGTGTAGATCTTGTACTGAGCGATCTGGCCCGCAAATGCGAACCCGCGAGATTAACCGGCTTAAGTGGCTTGGAGCAAGCCATAGGCCACAGCCTCCTGGGAATCATTGGTAAGCATTGCTTTCGCAAAATGGAGGTCATGTTCGATTACCAAAGACGGATGATCACTCTTTTTCCTTTGGATAAAAAGGGCAACCGCCAGGTTGAACCCGATGGCCGGTTCCCCCTGCAGGTGACCCGCTTTCGCGAAAAAGGGCACCTCCCCTATGTCCGGGTAAAGGGTGGTAAACTAGAACTGGATATGGTGATCGACTGCGGCGCAGAAGTCAACCTGCTCAGCCGGAAATGGAAGAAGAAGGCCGGCGATCTCATCCTGGCGGAAAGAAAGGCAACGCTCCGGGGGCTTAATGGTGAAGGTACTGAAGTAGTAAATTGCCTGATAAAAAATATCACCATTGAGGGGATCTCCTATCCTCCTATGGAAACCTTCCTGGCAAAAGAACTGCCCTTCAATTCCGAATACAGCGGGCCGGCGATCGATGGTGTTCTGGGCTATGAATTCTTCCGGCAACACCGGCTTTCCATAAATTACCGGAAACGGGAGTTGTTGATCTGGGAAATACAGGGGGCTGCCACTCTGGAGCCGGAAATGGCAATAGGGAATAATTAAGGCCCAATGGCCTGAAGCTCTTAATTCTTTAAAAAACTGCCTCCATTCTTTCTTTTTCCAGCCTGAAGTTGTTATTGATTAGAAAAGGAAAGGATCTTAATGGATACATTGAAAAAACAACCCAGGATCAGCTTCGAACACTTCCTGGAAAAATTCCCGGAAATCGAACTACCCATCACCCTGGCCGAAGAGGCCCACCACGCCTTCAGCGCCAGGAATGAACCCCTGCCGCCCATGATGGCCAGCCAGTTCATCCTGCCCATCGAAGAGCGTGAGCCGGACGACTATACTGAGTTCATCGCCTGCCTCAGAATCCCGGATACTCACGAATTCCATGCCATCATCTACTGGCGGGCGGATCTGCTGAACTATCAGTATACGCTGGCTA
>CAYVVK010000271.1:7547-8429 GCA_964454855.1 uncultured Phaeodactylibacter sp.
GGAACATTCTCCGACGGCCGGGCGTTAACTAATTCTGTAGCTACTATTGATGAAGACTGGGTGATCTATATCGTTTCCGGCCAGGCTGATCCCGAAGATCCTGAATATGACCCTTCCTCCAGTACCGCTTATAAACTGGAACTGCTTCCCGAAGGTAAGATCATCAACCTGCAGTCGTAAACATTGACGGCGGTGATCCAGTTATTTTTATAGGCGGAGGTAAAGAATTTTCTAAAAAATCGAAATAAAGCCAAGATTGAACACCTCGCCGATTGTCCGGTATTTTGATAAACGGACAGCAGTAAATACCCGAGAAAAAACATGAGTAAAAAGAATAAGTCGAAAAAAACGGGAAGAAAACTCTCTTCCCAGCAACTTCAAAAAGAAATTGTTAAACTTTTTAAACGCCACCCTCAAAAAAGGCTCAATCCCAAGCAGATCTCCCGCAAACTGAAAGTCACCAATAACCGGGACTCCATCCAATACGCCCTGGACCAGCTCACCGAAGAAAAGCAACTGGCTCCCCTGGGAGATTACAAGTACAAGCTGAAAGGCCAGCCGCAGGAGTCTTCTTCCTCTTCTGATTCCGACAAAAATTATTACGAGGGCCTCGTAGACATGACCCGTTCCGGCGATGCTTACATCATTTGCGAGGGGCGCGAGAACGATATCCACGTTTCCGGAAAATACCTCGGCACGGCCATGAATGGCGACCGGGTGCGCATCCGGACCTGGAAACCCCGCGGCCGCCGCAAACCGGAGGGTGAGGTAGTCAAAATACTGGAACGCGCCCGCGACCATTACATCGGTACGCTTTCGCTCTATCCCAACCACGCCATCGTTTCGGTGGATACCAACCCGCCCATAGACGTCGTGGTCAAC
>CAYVVK010000272.1:0-346 GCA_964454855.1 uncultured Phaeodactylibacter sp.
ATGCAGGAGGCGTCACCCGTTAGGGCGGGCCTTGGTGTTCTTTGTGTCTTTGTGGTAAAATAATAGTGGCGCATGGGCGGGCGGCAGCTCTGGGGCTGAGGGTTATGCAGGAGGCGTCACCCGTTAGGGCGGGCCTTGGTGTTCTTTGTGTCTTTGTGGCAAAAAAAATAGTGGTGCATGGGCGGGCGGCAGCTCGATGGCTGAGGGTATTGCAGGAGGCGTCACCCGTTAGGGCGGGCCTTGGTGTTCTTGGAGTCTTGGTGGTAAAATAATAGTGGCGCATGGGCGGGCGACACCTCTGGGGCTGAGGGTTATGCAGGAGGCGTCACCCGTTAGGGCGGGCCTT
>CAYVVK010000272.1:356-8415 GCA_964454855.1 uncultured Phaeodactylibacter sp.
CAAAAAAAAATCCGGGCAACAGCCATCTGCCATTGCCCGGACAAGGCTCCGCGGAGCCGATAGTATCTGTTTACTCTTCGGCCTTGATATAGCGGCGTTCCTTAATGCGCGCTTTCTTGCCGACCAGGCCACGAAGATAGAACAACTTGGCGCGGCGTACGCTGCCCCGCTTCAGCAGTTGTATCTCGGTAATATTCGGGGAGTTGAAGGGGAAGATACGCTCTACACCTACTCCATTAGAGAATTTTCTTACGGTAAAAGTGCGGGTGGGGCCGTCGCCACTGATCTGAAGGACATCACCGCGGAATGCCTGAATACGTTCCTTGTCTCCCTCTACGATCTTGTAGTTCACAACGATATTATCGCCGGGGCGGAACTTCGGAAACTTCTTTTCCTCAGACAGTTGTTCGTGTACGTATTTTATCGCGTCCATCGTTTTCCGATTTGAATATTGATAGCGTCTTAATTTAGCCGTGCAAAGGTAATAGGTTTTTTGGGTAAAACCTAATGTGTGATATGGATTTTTCGGTTGCCGGGTGGGGAAATGGTTTACCGCACCAGCGTGGCCACTCCCTTCAGCTCATATTGCTCCCCCCGCGGCCCGGAGAAGGTCACCAGCACCATATACACGCCATTGGGCGCCGGCTGGCCGGTATTGTGTTTTCGGCCGTTCCAGCCTTCCTGCGGGTCCGTTGTTTCGAAGACGGCCTCTCCCCAGCGGTTGAAGATGGACATATTAAAATTATTGGCCCCTTCCATGACGCCCTTCCCGAGGTACTCGTCATTGGAACCATCATTGTTCGGCGTGAAGGCATTGGGCAGGAAGTATCGTACTTCCGGCCGTACATCCACGATCTGTACGAGGGTATCCGTGCAGCCGCTGGGATGAGTAACCACCTGCATGACCTCGTACCGCCCCGTATCCGGGAAAGTATACTCCGGGCTGGGCAGGTTGGAGGTGCGGCCGGTGCCGAAATCGTAGAGCCAGCGCGCGGCGCCGGAGGAGGCATCGAAGAAAGAGACCGTAGGCTCCAGGTTGCTGGGCTGCTCGGGGCTGAAGGTAAAGCCCGCCGAAGGAGCCGGCAATATGGTGATCAGGTTGTTGAAGGTAGTGTCTGTCTGGCAACCCAGAGGAGAGCTAATGTCCACCGAAACGGTGAACGTTCCCAGATCCTCATATATATGTGTGGGGCTGATCTCAGTGGAAGTGCCGCCATCGCCGAACTCCCAGAAAATATCATAGGCCTCGCTGATGGGCGTGGAGAGGTTGTCGAAGAATATCTCCGCCGGCTGGCAGCCGGTGAAAGTGCTGGGGGCGATCACGATGAGTTCGGGGACCGGAAAGTAGGAAATGGTTTTTACTTCTGTATCCTGGCAGCCATTGATATCGGTCACCTGCAGGCTGGCGGGAAACTCCCCCGGAGATTGATACACGTAAGAGGGATTCTGCTGTTCGGAGGCATTGCCGTCGCCGAAAGACCAGGCCCAGCCGGTGAGCTGCCCGCTGCCGGAGAAGGAAGCATCCGTAAATACGGTGGGCCCTACCCGGCAGGTGTCGTATGCAAAGCTGAAATCCGCTTCTATGGACGGGAAGATGTCCACCCGGATATTGGCCGTATCCCCACAGTCGGTATCGGGATTGAGGATCAGCTGGCCGACGTAGCGGCCGGTATCGGGAAATGTGACGGTCGGGCTCCATTCGGAAAAAGTCTGGTTCTCTCCCTCGATCTCGAAGGTCCATTCGTAAAAGTCGATGAAGGATTCCTGGAAGCTCTCGTTGCGGAAGGAAACGGTATTCTCGCCGCAGGAGGTAATGACGAATTCCTTATCATTGATGACCTCATCCGATTGTATCTGCGCCACCACCGTGGGGTCGCAGCGGGCCACGTTGAACTGGAAGTCGCGAAACACCCGGCTAAGCAGTTCGCCGTTACGGTACTCTTCCACACAGACACCGACCACATACTGCCCCAGGGTGGTTGGCGTACCGGTGATCAGGCCGGTATTGGGGTCGATGGAGACGACGGGCGCGCCGCCCATGGGCCTGGTAACCGTAAAATTGGGAGCTTTAAAAGTGATGGGGTCGTAGGGTGGTGGGCAGGACGGAATAGGGCGGGCGCCGATACAGGTATTGTAGAGGTTGGGGTTGTCGGTGATGGGGCCGCCGCCCTGCAGCGGAGAGCAGAAGCTGTATACCAGCTGGTCGCCGTCGGGGTCGGTAGCGGAATGGTCGAATTCGAGAGGCGAGCCGGCGCAGATGACGGTTGGGGGGAACTCGTCGAACACCGGGCTGTTGTTACAAAGCTCCTGGGCCCGTGGGGTGATCTCGATGGTATGGGTGGCGCCCGTATCTTCCGGGTTAAGGATATTGCTGATGGTAATGTTGCGGCAGCAGCGCTGGTAGGAAATGTGGTAGCTCTGTCCGGATGGCGGCAGGTTGGCCTGAAAACGATAGATGCCTTCCTGTACACAAACGTTGGGAGGGATGAGGCAGGGATAGTCGGGAGCTTCCACCAGGTTGACCTCCTGCAGCTGGGCATTGATCTGCAGGAAAGGGTTGGTTTGCGACTGGCTGTTGCAGTCCTCGCCGTCGCAGTTATACACGGCAATAAATGCAGTTTCATCAAATTCGGCGCATTCCGTGCAGTTGCAATCGCGGTATACTTTCAGCGTGAATTCATAATTCCCATTGCCGAGGCATTCGTACGTCATGACGCCGCCAATAATGTGCCTGGCCTCAGCGGCCAGGGAAACTGCCAGAATAAGCAGGAGAGCGGCAAAATATTTCCCTAAAGTCTTTATCATGGTTGGCAATGGTTTTCTCATGCAAACAATATAGCTATTGACGGGCTTAGGCAAGTAATAACCGATGGATAAAGTACTAACGCTCAGGAGGCGGCCTAGCGTATCAAAGTCGCAAACCCTTTGACTTCCAAGGGCTCACCCCGCGGGCCGGTGTATTGCACCAGGCAGGCGTATACCCCTGCAGGTACGGGTTTGCCGGTATTGTGCATCCTGCCGTTCCAGCCCTCCAGCGGATCCGTCGATTCAAAGACCTGTTCCCCCCAGCGGTTCCAGATGGTCATCCGGAAAGTACGGACACCTTCCAGGTAGCCTCGTCCTATAAATACATCATTCACCGAATCATCGTTCGGCGTAAAGGCATTGGGAAGGAAGTATGACACCCTGGGGACAATATCGACCGCCTGCAGGGCGGTATCCTTACAGCCGCTGGGATGGGTGACTACCAGCCTCACTTCCTGCCTGCCGGTATCCCGGAAGGTATACGTAGGGTTCTGTTCAGTAGCATACGCAATGCCTTCCAGCTCCCAGAACCAGCGGCTGGCGCCGGTAGACAGATCGGTGAACTCGACCTCTGAATTGAAATTGTCCAGCTTTTGCGGGCTGAAGGAAAAATCGGCTACCGGGGATGGCTCGATGGTGATGAGCTCTTCGAATACCGTATCCGTCTGGCAGCCGATGGGGGAGGTGATGTCGAGGCTGAGGTTGAAAACGCCTTCCCGGGAATAGGTGTGTTCCGGGCTGATGACGCTGCTGCTGTTGCCGTCGCCAAAATCCCAGAGGAGGCTGTAATTTTCGTCAATAGGGGTGGAGAGGTTATTGAAGAAAATGTCTCCCGGAGCACAGCCTGTAAAGCTGCTGGGCGATACGATAATAAGGGAAGGCACGGGGAAATAGGGTAATTGCCTGGTGAGGGAATCCTGGCAGCCGTCGGTGGTGGTTACCCGCAGCTGCACGTTTTTATCTCCCGGTTCGCGGTAGGTATAACCCGGGTTCTGGTTGCTGGAACCCTGGCCCGGCTCGAAGCGCCAGTTCCAGTTGTTGATCTGGCCGCTGCCGGAAGCGGACAGGTCGGTAAACTGCACCGGCCCTGCCCGGCAGGTATCGTAATCGAACTCGAAATTTGCCTCTATAGCGGGAAAGATACGGACCACGATGTTGGCCGTATCCCCGCAGTCGGTCCCGGGGTTGAGCAGCAGCTGCCCTTCGTACTCGCCGACGCCGGGGAATTTTACGGTGGCGTTCCAGGTATTGATGGTGGTGTCTCTGTCGCCCAGCTTGAACACCCAGGAATAATTATCGATCAGGGACTGCTGGTAACTCTGGTTGAGAAAGCTGATCTGCTCCTGCCCGCAGGAGGTGATGAGGAACTGCTCGCCGTTGATGATCTGGCCCTCCCGGATGTCGGCCACCACCGTGGGGTCGCAGTTGGCGACGTTGAACTGGAAATCGCGCCGGACGATGCTCAGCAGCTGGCCGTTGCGAAATTCCTTGACACAAACCCCCACCACATACTGGCCGAGGTTCTGGGGCGTGCCCGTGATGATGCCGGTATTGGTGTTGATGCTTACTTCTGATTGAGTGCCGAGCGGGTTCAGTACGCTGTAAAAAGGAGTGACAAAGGCCACCGGGTTGTAGGGAGGCGGCGCATCGGGGTCGGGCGCTACTCCGTCTATAGCGGTGGGCTGGTCGAAATTGAGGCCGCCGCCGAGAAAAGGAGCGCAGAACTCATAGACCAGCTGGTCGCCTTCGGCATCAGAAGCGGAGTGGTCGAAGGTGAACGGCTGCCCGGCACAGATGACGATAGGCGGGAAGCTGTTAAAAGTAGGGCTGTTGTTACATGCTTCCTGGGCTGCCGGGCTAAGCTCCATGAAGTAGGTTGCTCCGGAAGCTCCCGGTGATTGTATGTTCGAAATGGTATTGTTGCGGCAACAGCGCTGGTAAGTGACGTAGTAGCTTTTGTCTGAAACGGGCAGCTCGACCAGAGGGAAGGTGTAGCGGGCCCGTTCTACGCACACATTGGGCGGGATGATGACGCAGGGGTTGCCCGGGTCGGGGTCGACAAATTCGATGAGCGGCGGCGCCAGCACCAGGTTCATGACCACATTCGAAGAGTCTTCGAGGTAGATGCTGACAGTAGCAAAATAGGGTGCTCCCGGAGCGGAATCGAACAGGGCGCCGCCGCCCTGGCAGTCCCGGTAAATATTCATGTAAAACTGATAGGTGCGGATGCCGGAACTGGGGTCTCCGTTGGCCCAGCCCAGGCATTCGTAGGTGATCTCTCCGCCGATGATGTGGGCGGCGTGAGCGGGCAGCGTAGTGAGTAGTATTCCCAGGATGATGATGTTGCGTAAAAAAGCGCTCAAGGCTGTCGTTTTTGTAAATTTCCCGGCTTTCGAAACAATAGAAAGCCTGATTTTTAGTTGTAATGATTGTGTTGCCTAAATTGTAGGGTCAAGATAAATATAGTTTTTTCAATGCCCGCGGCTTTGAAAAACTATTCCGCCGGTTGGTAAGTTTTTTGACAGAAGGCTTGCCGCCCCAGAAGCAGACATACTATTGAAAAAAGCTGGCTCAACCTGCAATGAAAATCTCATAATCCCTCTTCGTTCTTCAAAAACAAAGTCCCGAAACTATACATCTGCTTCGCCCTTGGCCCTCGCATACCTGATTGTAAGCGAAGGATAAAACATTGTGCTTATGACGACCTTTACAAACAAAGGGGCTATGATGGTTCAAAACTACGATCTCGACGGCGCCCTGGCAGTTCTCCGCACGGGAGGGCTCATTCTCTACCCTACGGATACCGTATGGAGTGTCGGCTGCGATGCCTGTAACCCACGAGCTGTGGGGCGCCTTCGCCAACTGAAGAAAATGGAAGACGAGAGCGGCCTGGAGGTCCTCGTCAGCTCCCTGTCCATGCTCCGCCGCTATGTGGCTCACCTTCATCCCCGCCTGGAAACCTTACTGATATACCACGCGCGCCCCCTGACCATCCTCTACGCACAGGGCCGCAACCTGCCAAACAGCGTGCTGGACGAAAACGGGCAGGTAGCCATCCGGCTGGTGCAGGATGACTACTGCCGCGAACTCATCGAAGCCCTCGGCAAGCCTCTCGTCGCTGACGATGCCGACCTCCGGCAGGGCTATTACCCCATCAACTTTGGCGCCATCAGCTCCGATGTCATCGAGCGGGTAGACTACGTGGCCAAACACCGGCGCAACGATAAGTCGGTGGCAGAGCCGTCCGTACTGGCCCGCCTGAGCCGGAAAGATGAGCTGGAGTTTTTGCGGGAGTAGGATTTTCGTGTATTCGTGTATTCGTTGGCCAGGCTGTCTAATTGATTTTCAGCGATTTGCTAATGGGCCGTACCCATGCGGGCCTGGGTCAAATTGTTCTGTACGCCTACTTAACCTTTCGCGGTGAAAACCCTGTTATTCTATTACATGCCTACGGCATGCCCACCAAGCCTAAATCTTTTTCTACCGATAGATGACCCCTAATGGGGTCGCTAAGCTTTGGGAAGCCCTCAATCGAAAGCCCAATCCCGTAGGGATGTTATATCGTTAGCCCTTACACAAAATCCTGCCTCCTGGCTAAAAGAATGCCTCCGGATACTCGACCGGGGTTGAAGCGAGGGCCATATCCCTGTATCATTGCCCTCGTAAAGGCTGCAAGTGCAGCACATTTTTTCAACCCTAAACTGTATCTGAAATGAAAACAACGAAGATCCTGTTCGCCCTGCTGGCCGTGCTCTCCCTGGGCATTTCCGGCTGTGACAATGATGACGACACCGCCACTCCGGTGGTGCCCGAGAAGATCACCCTGCGCGCCGTGGGTGTCGCCACCGGCACGCCCATTGAAACCACCATCGAAGGGGTGGGCATCGATGTGGCCGGCAATGCCTTCACTATGGATTTCTACGACGAAGCCACCGGCCAGCGCCTGGGTACCGTGGTGGATATCAACGTGGCCGCCGAGACCTTCGAAGACGGCAGTATGAAAGCCGAAAACTACACCGTATTTACTTTTGAGGAAGACAACAGCACCCTGGTACTGCACAACTTCATCGACATGACGCCCATCGACGAGGTAACGCTCAAGGGCGTCATTCAGCCCGGCAAAGCCCAGTACAATGTGATAGGCGGTACCGGCAGGTTCGCCGATGCCAGCGGTGGCTCCACCCTGGACGCCATTCTGGATATGGCGGAATTCGCGAATGGCACCATTGGCTTTGACTGTGTGTATGGCGTTAGTTTTAAGGAATGAAATCCTGCCTTCGCTAAAGCTTCGGACGGGTAAAAATGAATGGGCTCCGCTCCATCGGGGCACTCTTTCCTTTTAATTGTATTTAGGCTTGACAAGTTTCGCCGGCAGATGGTGTTGGCGAAAAACTTGTCAAGTCTTTTTAACTCCAAAAAAGAAAATGAAAATGAAGATCGATACCCTGTATATCACAGTGGGGCTGCTCGTCCTGCTGCTATCGGCTGCTTGCACAGACAGCCGCCCCCAAACTAAAACCATTGCTCACCAACGTTCTGCCTTCACTCCGGATGCGGTGACCCTCCGGGAAGCGCCGGGCACCAACTTTAAGGAACTGGTAGATGAAAAACTCACCTTCATTGATTCCGCCGGCCTGGAATGGACGGCACCACGGGGCACGCTGACCGACGGCGCCTCCGTACCCCGCCTCGCCCTCTGGGTGACCGATGGCCGCTTC
This sequence comes from uncultured Phaeodactylibacter sp., assembly GCA_964454855.1. Classification (GTDB taxonomy): domain Bacteria; phylum Bacteroidota; class Bacteroidia; order Chitinophagales; family Saprospiraceae; genus CAYVVK01. The sequence continues at coordinate 7,880 of CAYVVK010000272.1, forward strand.
GACAGCCACTTCCTCAAAGCCGCCGTCATCCACGATGCCTATTGCCAGGCGGAGAATGCCGGCCGCTGCCCGGAGCAGTATCAGAGTCGCCCCTGGAAGGCAGTGCACCGCATGTTTCACGAGGCCTGCCTGGCGGGCGGCACGCCCCAATCCCGGGCGCGCATCATGTTCGCCGCAGTCTGGCTGGGCGGCCCGCGCTGGAACGACCCGGAGCACAGCCTGGACAGTGTGCCGCAGGAAGAACTGCTGGCCGAGTTTGAGGCTTGCAAAAAGTGGATCGAAGAGAAGGATCCGACGGTGGAGAAAATAGAGGCGTGGATGGAGGAGCGGGAGGTGGCCTTGCTGGCGGGGAGGTAGTGGTTGGCAGTTGGCAGTTTGCGGTTCGCAGTTTGCGGTTCGCAGTTTGCAGTTTGCAGTTTGCAGTAGGCAGTTGGCAGTTGGCAGTTGGCAGTTGGCAGTTGGCAGTTTGCGGTTCGCAGTTCGCAGTTGGCAGTTGGCCGGGGTCGGCGTGCCCGGGCTGCGGCGCGGGAGTCCGC
>CAYVVK010000273.1:0-2644 GCA_964454855.1 uncultured Phaeodactylibacter sp.
CTCGACAGCATCAAAAAACTGTTTCGCGAGGCCGGTGAAGGATACCACCTCTCTTTCCAGTTGCTCAATGCCTCCGATTACCTGGTGCCCCAGGACCGCAAGCGGGTCTTTTTTGTAGGGTATCGCCGGGACCTCGGGCGCGAATTCGAATTCCCGGAGCCGATAGACATGAACCTTACCCTGCGCTCTGCCATTGGCGACCTTCAGGAAACCGCCATCCCCGCTAAAGAAGGGAATTACACCAACGGGCGAGCCTGCCGGGTGCCTAATCACGAGTATTTCACCGGCAGTTTTTCCAGCCTATACATGTCCCGAAACCGGGTGCGGGGCTGGGAGGAGAAATCTTACACCATTCAGGCCGGCGGACGGCATGCCCCGATACACCCGCAGGCCCCTAAAATGGAAACGGTGGACAAGGATAAGAAGCGCTTCGTGCCCGGCAAAGAGCACCTGTACCGGCGCCTGAGTGTGCGGGAATGTGCGCGGATACAGACCTTTCCGGATTCTTTTATTTTTTACTATAAAAACCTGGCGGCAGCCTATAAGATGATCGGCAATGCCGTGCCGGCGCGCCTGGCGCAGGTAGTGGCCGCCAGGGTGAAGGAAGATATGGAAGCCCTGGATTGAGGGACCTCCTGCACCTGGCCGAAACAGCACCCGATTTATGATAAAGCGTTTGTTCCATTCCGTAGACATTGCTTCTCTGGTTTTCTTTCGTATCATCTTCGGTATACTTGGTTTCGCCGATGTGCTGGGCTCCTTCATTTACTACCACCACATCAAGGATGCTTTCAATCCGGAAAAGTTCCAGTTCGGATACTATGGTTTTGAATGGGTGCGGCCGCTTCCGGAGCCTTTTATGTCGATGGTGCTGCTCCTCATCTGTGGACTGGCTTTGCTGGTGGCCTTCGGAAAGTGGTATCGCTTCACTGCCTGGGCTTTCGCTTTTGGTTTTACCTATACCTTTCTGCTGGAAAAGGCGCACTATCTCAACCACGGCTATCTTTTCTGCTGGGTGAGCTTTACCATGTGTTTCCTGCCGGCCCACCGGCAATTCTCCGCTGACGTATGGAAAAAGCCGGCACTGAAGTCGGACACCATGCCCTACTGGTGCCTTTTCCTGTTGCAGTTTATGATGGGTATCGTCTATTTTTATGGCGGCATTGCCAAGATCAATGCGGACTGGCTGAGTGCAATACCCCTGAAACAATGGCTGGGCTACCGTGGCGGCCTGCCCCTCATCGGCCCTCTGGTGGAGCAGGACTGGATGGCCTATTTCATGGCCTACGGCGGCCTGTTGCTCGACCTCACGGTGGTTTTCTTCCTGATGGTGCGCAAAACACGCCCCTGGGCCTTCGCGGCCGTGATCTTCTTCCACCTCATGAACCATCTGGTATTCAGCATCGGGATTTTCCCCTTCCTTTCCCTGGCGCTCACAGCACTCTATTTTTCTCCCTCCTTTCCTCGGGAACTGTACCGGAAACTGGAAGGCAAGCTGTCTTTACTCTCTAAAATAAAGGCAAGGTGGCGGGAACAGATGGTGCAGGGCGCCGGTGCAGGCATCGGGCTGTGGCAGAAAAAGCCGGCTTATCGGCTGCCGGTTACAGCGGGGGTAAGCCTCGTCGTTCTTTTTCACCTGTTGGTGCCCCTGCGCCATCACCTCTTCCCCGGCGATGTGGCCTGGACGGAAGAAGGGCACCGCTATTCCTGGCGAATGATGTTGCGCTCCAAGCAGGGCCGGGGGCACTTTCTCGTCCGGGATAAGGAAACCGGAGCAGAGGAGATCGTACAGCCTAAGAATCTGCTCAGCGATAAACAGGCTCGCAAAATACTTACCCATCCCGATATGATCCTGCAGTTCGCGCATTACCTGCGGGACAAATACGAACGCGAGGGCAGGGAAGTAGAAGTCTATGCCGATGTCGAGCTGAGGCTGAATTTCCGGAATTACGGCCTATATATCGACCCCTCCGTTGATCTGGCGCAGGAGGAATGGAAATTCTTTAAACCTTCCAACTGGATCGTTCCTGAGAAGCGTTAGCGTTAGCCGGTTCCTGCCGCATGAGCTTGTCCACATTCGTTTAATATTTTTATCTTTCCCGAAATTGACAATATATGAATCGCCGTTCCTTCGCGAAAAACCTTGCTTTTTCTTTTCCGGTACTGGCTGGAGCCAGGGCTATAAGCATGCCCCAGCGTATTCTGCCGCAGCGCCTCCGGCCCGGAGACACCATCGGGATGATCAGCCCGGGCAGCTACATTTCCGACGACAGCCTGGTAAAAGCCATCAACAATGCCACGAAACTGGGTTTCCGTATAAAACTGGGGCGGCATATACGAGCGCAGAAGGGATTCATCGCCGGAACGGACGAGCAGCGGCTGGAGGACCTGCACAGCATGTTCGCCGACGAAAGCGTGGCGGGCATCTGGTGCGCCAGGGGAGGGTACGGCGCTTCCCGCCTGCTACCCGGGATCGACTATGAGCTGATCCGGAATAATCCCCGGGCCGGTGCCCTGTTCATTGCCGGATCCTATGTGCCCAAAACCACAGCCCAGATAACGGCCCTGATCCGCCACACCGATATTCTGACCGTGGAAATTCCGGTGGAACTCCTGCTGGACAAGACTGTGCGGGAAAAGACCA
>CAYVVK010000273.1:2654-8408 GCA_964454855.1 uncultured Phaeodactylibacter sp.
CGGCTACAGCGACATTACCGCCCTGCTTAATGCCATTTATACGAAAACGGGCCTGGTGGGCTTTCACGGCCCGGTGGCGGCTTCTGAAATGACGCCTTACACCGAGGCCCAGTTCCGGGCGGTGGTGATGGAAGCGAAAGCACCGCACAGCATTCCGCTATCGGAGGACAATCAGCAAAAGGAAGAAGCGGCCTACCATACCTATACCGTCAATGCCGGAAAAGCAAAGGGGGTACTCGTGGGAGGCAACCTCTCACTACTCGCCGCCATGGCGGGAACTTCCTACCTGCCGGATATCAATGGAAAACTGGTTTTTATAGAAGACATCGGAGAGAAACCCTATCGCGTGGACCGCATGCTGACCCAGTTGCGGCAGGCCTGGAAGCTGGAAAGGGCCGCCGGTATCGCCATGGGCATTTTTGCGGACTGCCAGCCGGATGAGGATGATCTTTCGCTCAGCCTGGAAGAGACCATAAGAGGAAGGACGGAGGATCTTGGAATACCCGCTATTTACGGGCTGTCATTCGGGCATATAGATGATCAGTGTACCTTGCCGGTGGGCATTGAAGCGGAGCTGGATGTGGAGGAGCGGAGTTTGAATTTGCTGGAGGTGGCTGTACTCTGAATAACGTGAGTTCGGGATAAAATTGATGGTAAATCGTTGCAATTGCAGTTCGCTGTTCGCAGGCCGCAGCGAATGGCAAATAGCGAGCGGCGAATAGCTCCAGAGAGCTACAAGTTGTTGATATTCAAAGGGTTTGATCCCGAACTGACGTCTGATTCCGGCATGAGTTGCTCCAGCTCCTTATCCAGGAAATCCACTCCTTTGGAAAAATCGATCTTTTCCATCCATTCCGGATAGAAAAATTGGAAGAAGTCTTCAAAGCAATCCTCAATGATTCCCTTCCAGAGGATATCTTTATTTATTTTGGCAGGCATAAGAGAACGCATTAATGTGTTTAATTTGCGAATTTATCGCCAGCATGTCAATTTTTCGCGTGTAATTTTTACAAAAAATTCCTATGCAACTGAAAATCCACACTTTTGAACTGAAGCTGAAGCACACCTTTTCCATCTCTCACGAATCCCGGGATGTAATGCCCAGCCTGATAGTAGAGCTCACTCAGGATGGCCAGTCCGGTTTTGGCGAGGCCACCGAGACCCGTTACTACGGCGTCACCCTGCAGGCCATGCAGAAACGCCTGGAAGAGCTCCGGCCCCTGATCGAGAAATCTGCATTTGACAGCCCCGAGCAATTCTGGGAAAGCATGAGCGCCCACCTGGCCGATAACCCCTTCGTGCTTTGCGCCCTGGACGAAGCGGCGCACGACCTGTACGGCAAACTGCAGGGTAAACCGGTATACAAACTCTGGGGGCTGGAACTGAAGAATCTTCCACGCTCCAATTTCACGATCGGCATTGCCAGTATCGAAAAAATGGTGGAGAAGATGGAGGAACAGCCCTGGCCGCTGTACAAGGTCAAGCTGGGTACCGATCACGACCTGGAGATCATCGAAGAACTGCGAAAGCATACCGATGCCGCCTTCCGGATCGACGCCAATACCGCCTGGACGGCAGAACAAACCGTAGAGTACGCTCCCCGCCTGAAAGAGCTGGGCGTAGAGTTCATAGAACAGCCGCTAAAGGCCAATGATTGGGAAGGGATGAAGCTGGTGTACGAAAAGAGCGTGCTCCCGGTCATTGCCGATGAAAGCTGCCATCAGGAACCGGATGTGGCGCGCTGTTACGGCTTTTTCCACGGGGTGAACGTCAAGCTGATGAAGTGCGGCGGCCTGACCCCCGCCCGCCGGATGGTGGAACACGCCCGCAGGCTGGGCCTGAAAGTGATGGTGGGCTGCATGACGGAGTCTTCGGTAGGCATTTCTGCCATCGCGCAACTACTGCCCCTGCTCGATTACGTGGATATGGACGGCGCATTGCTGCTGAGCGAAGACCCGGCCACCGGCGTGGAGTTGGTCGACGGCCATGCGCGCTTTCCCGAGGCCAACGGTACCGGCGCCGGCTTAAAGTAGAGGGTATGCACTGGATAGATGAAGCCCCCGGCCGCTTTGTGCACCTGCACGGGCAGGCCTATCGCTACTTTAGCGGTACTGCTTACCTGGGCATGGCGCATAATAAGCACTTTCGGGAATTGCTGAGGGAGGGCATCGTCCGTTACGGGCCCAATTTCGGAGGATCCCGCCTGGGCAATATCCGCTTTACGGTATTTGGAGAGGCGGAGGATTGGCTGGCGAACAGGATAGGTGCGGAAGCTGCGCTCCTTGTTTCTTCCGGAACACTGGCCGGGCAGTTTGTCGCCAAATACCTCAAAACCCACAGTTCATTGTATTTCGCTCCTATGGCGCATCCGGCGCTCTGGGAGACAGGGCATTATTTTGAAGGAAGCTTCGATGCCTGGGTGGGTTTTATTCTGGAGGAAGTTGGGAAAGGAGAAAAGCCCATGGCCTTATTCTCCAATTCTGTGGATGCCCTTTTCGCCCGGAAATTCCGTTTCGGCTGGCTGGAGGAACTACCGGCACATCGGGCGATCACCCTGGTGGTTGATGATTCGCACGGCTTGGGTATTTGCGGCGAAAAGGGGAGAAGCGCCTGGGCGGAAATAAAGTTGCCGGAACAGGTGGAGCTGGTGGTGGTTAGCTCACTGGGAAAGGCCATGGGGATTTCCGGCGGAGCCATCCTGGGAAGTAAGAAAATGATGGAAGCCATTTGGCATACGCCCTTCTTCGGTGGCGCATCCCCTGCTGCCCCGGCTCATCTTTATGCCATGATGCACGCAGGGAGCTTATACGATGCCGCCCTGGCCAAACTGAGAGGAAACGTGCGCCGCCTGGCAAAACAGACAGCAGGCCTGGGCCTTTTTCACTCTTTTGAGGATTATCCGGTATTCTATACCGCCGAGCCAAGCCTGGCGCCCTGGCTGGAAGCCCGAAAGTGCCTGGCCTCTCAGTTTTCCTACCCCACTTCGGAAGATGAACCGGTGACCAGAGTGGTGCTTAGCGCTCTCCATGAAAAGGAGGATATTGATTACCTTGCTGACGCCATTCGTTCATTTGCTAAAGAAAAGAATTTATGAGAGCCATCTTCTTTCTTTTCCTTCTCGCCGGGGCATTCAGCTGCCTCAGTGCCCAGGGTAATGTGTTAAAGGAACTGCTGGAGGCTTCTTCCGATAGCCTGATCCGGGAAGTGCTGCGCCAGCCCGAACGGTTCCAGGCGCAGGCCATTTATACGCAGATCGACAGGGATGCCAACAATAATCCCAGCTTTACCAGCTACCGGTACAATGTGGATTCCAACCTGTATTTCTACCCGGCCAGCACAATTAAACTACCCGCTGCCCTGCTGACACTGGAAAAACTTAACGAACTGAACATCATAGGCCTGGATAAGGAGAGCAATATGCAAACCGGCGCCGGCCGCTCCCCGCAATCAGCCGTCACGGAAGATACCAGTAGCCTCAGCGGGCTGCCTTCCGTAGCCCATTACATCAAAAAGATCCTGCTGGTAAGTGATAACGATGCGTTTAACCGGCTGTACGAATTTTTGGGACAGGAATACCTCAACCGTAAGTTGCACGAAAAAGGGTATGACCACCTTCGCATCATCCACCGCCTCTCTGTCGGTGGCTTCGACACAGAAGGCAACCGCTATACCAATCCCGTGGGCTTTTATGAAAAAGATACGCTGCTTTATTACCAGGGAGAAGTATACAGTGCTTTCTATCCCGGCCTGAAGCTTCGGGAACAGCTGCGTGGTGTGGCCTATGTGGATGGTTCGGGAAGGCTCGTGCCGGAGCCCTTTGATTTTCGCTATAAGAATTACGTGGCCCTGCAGGGCCTGCACGATATCCTGAAAGCAACGATCTTTCCGGAGGCCCTTCCCGCTGAGCAACGCTTCGGGCTAAAGCCGGAGGACTACCGTTTTATGTGGAAATACATGAGCATGCTACCCCGGGAAAGCGATTATCCCGCCTATCCGCAGTACAAGGATTGGGATAGCTACGTCAAGTTCTTCTTATTTGGAGACAGCAAGGCGCCCATTCCTGAGCACATCCGTATCTTCAATAAAGTTGGGGACGCTTACGGCTTTCTGACTGACGTGGCTTATATCGTCGACTTTAAAAACAAGGTGGAGTTCATTCTGGCGGCAAATATCCACGTCAATAAGAACCAAACCTTTAACGACAACAATTACGAGTACGATGAGGCCGGCTTCCCCTTCCTCGCCCGCCTGGGCCGCCTGCTTTACAATTATGAACTGCAGCGCCCCCGGAAGCACAGTCCTGATCTGAGCCGGTATAAATTCTAGTCCCATACCGGGAAATAAATTTATCGTATGACACCCAGCCCGGGCCTTTCCGCAGGATAAAGGATTCCTTTCTCCAGGCGGATAATGCCGGCAAAGGGGTCATCCAGCAGGTCGAGGTGGCCGTCGAGGTCGGCGTAAATGATATTGGGGCGGGCCAGGGCGAAATGCAGGCCCGCGGCGATGCCCAGGGCAGACTCGTCCATGCAGCCTACCATGGCCTCCACATTATCCGCTTTGGCCACAGAGTTGATGTGCAGGGCTTCCGTGATGCCGCCCACTTTCATGAGTTTGATGTTGATCATGTCGGTGGAGCTATGGCGGGTGAGGCGGAAGACGTCCTTGAGGCTCATCAGGCTTTCGTCGGCCATAACGGGGATGTGTACTTTGGCAGAGACCTCCCTGAGAAGTTCATCGTTGTATTTGTCGGTGGGTTGTTCGAGCAGTTCCACCATGGCCCATTCGGTCTTTTTGATGAACTCAATGGCCTGGGCCACTTCATAGCCCTGGTTGGCGTCGAAGCGGATTTCCACCTCCGATCCGGCTTCCTCCCGCAGGCGAATCACCTTTTCAATATCTTCTTCCACCGATGTGCCTCCCTTGAGTTTAATGATCCGGAACCCCTTTTTATAAAAAGCCCGGGCGCGCTCCAGCGTCTCTTCGAGGGGAAGGATGCCAATGGTGATGCTGGTGGGAATGCTGTTCCGGAACCCACCCAGCAACTTGTAAAGCGGCTCGCCGGCCTTTTGGGCCATGAGGTCGTAGAACATCATGTCCACCATCGCGAGTGTGGAAGGGGAGTGAGACAGTTCCCTGCGAAGCCGGTCCATATGCAAGGCGTAGCGGAAAGGGTCGGCCCCCTGCAGGTAAGGTTCGCAAATGTGGTGGAAGGCCTGCAGCACCATCTCTATGTCCTCGCCGGTGACTTCCGGAGCGGGGGCGGCGCATCCCCAGCCGGTGAGGCCGTCATCCGTTACCACCTTCAGAAAGACGTTGGGCGCCTCGCTGATGGTCTCGTAGGCGATGGTGTAGGGCTCGGACAGCCGCATGGTGTGCGGCCAGCACTCTTGTTTGATGATCTTCATAAGGTAAAAGGTAAAAAAGTCAAAAGTCAAAAGTCAAAAGGTAAAAAAAGTCAAAAGGTAAAAAAGTCAAAAGGTAAAATGATAAAGTCAAAAGGTAAAAGTGTGCAGCAGATTGGTTGCTGCTGTCTGCTGCGTAGCTTGGCAGCCTGTCATCAGCCCTTTTTGACTTCTGCCTTTCGCGGTTTTACCTTTGAGCTTTCAATACCGCCGCTGGTACAGGTCTTCCAGCTTGCTGGCCTTGATGTCCTCGATAAAACGCACCAGGTGATCCACCATGATGGCCCACATCTTTTTGCCTTTTTCGGCGCTGGCCTTGGTGGGGTCTCCGATCACTCCGGTTTTGGAG
>CAYVVK010000274.1:0-1186 GCA_964454855.1 uncultured Phaeodactylibacter sp.
CTGCCGTGGCCGGTCGCCCGCGGGATGGCAGTTGACGCATCGTTTGTGGGTGAGGACGGCGATCATGGTGTCGAAGGCAGCCGTTTCCTTTGCTTCATTTTCAGAGGTGGAGGCGCCGCTCTCCGGTTCAGAATGGGCAAAACCAAACGCTATTCCCGTAATGAAGAGCAGGGCCAGGAGATAGTGAGGGTTCGTTTTTCTCATTTAAAAACAGATTTTAAGTGAGTACTTACTTTTATTGGTGGCAAAAAAAATTCAGACCTTGTATTTTTCCAGTAGAAATTCCTTAAAGGGCTCCTGCGCTTCCTTTCCGTCGCGCAGGATCTCGGTGGATATGGAGTCCAGGATCTGGTTGAGCAGTTGTGCTTCTTTTTCCGGCTCTTTGTATTGCAGTTCGGCAAAGGCCCAGGCCAGTTTATCGATCAGAGGTTTCATTTTATGAGGGTTGTTGTATTCTTCCTCCCACTTGAGCTTAAACTGCAGTTTCCAGAAATCGTACTCGGCACGATCTATGATGAAAGGCAGCAGGACGGTCTTCCGGATCACCATTTTGGGGTCCGTTTCAAAAATAACCGGGGCAAACAATTTACCGATCCGGGCCTCTGCCTCTTCCATGAGGGCCTGTAGCAGGCCCTTCTTATTCTCAAAGTGCCGGAAGATCAGCCCCTCCGACACACCGGCCTTTTTGGCGATCCGGCTGGTGGAGGTGGCGTTGTAGCCGTCGTTCGCAAAGAGTTCCAGTGCAGCACTTAATATGTTCTCCTTTTTGTCCGTCATTAAAAGTGAGTACTTACTTACAAGTATAAAGGGTATTTTTGAAAGTTGCAAGTTTTTTTCCAAATTGCAGGTGTTCGATAAAAACAGCTCCATTGTTCCACCGGCACACCTTTTTCCCAACTCCCCGGCTGCGGCCCTATGTGCAAAGGCACACGGTACTGCACGCCCTGCTTCCCAGCCGGGAGCCCAGCCCCTGGCTGTTGTATCCCGACGGCTCTGCTCATCTTCTCTATCATTTTTATTGCCTTTTTTCCAACGGCGCCGCAGCTTACCGCTCCCGGCTGTCCTTCATCGGGCCGAGAACAACGGGCAAGGTGATCGACCGGCGGCGACGCCGGTTCACACTGATCACTACTGCTTTGGGAGTTAATTAATTGACAGGTAGTTGGTGTTATAATAGATTGATAAC
>CAYVVK010000274.1:1196-5621 GCA_964454855.1 uncultured Phaeodactylibacter sp.
ACCCGTTGATTATTTCGACTGCCGACTGTCAACTATTTACTGCCGACTGCACTACCTTTCACCCCGGCGCTGTACGATCCTTCCTCCCCTTCCCTGTTTATGAAATAAAGGACCGGCCGATCTCCCTGGCAGAGCTTTGGGGCTCCCCCGCCATCACCCAACACTACGAATTACACAGCCACTACTGGATCAACCTGCACCACTTCCTGTACCGCACGGCGCGCCTGGCCGCCAACCGGGCTCCCCTGCCGGATAAGGAGCGCGCCCTTATCCGGCAGCTTAGGCCGGATGAAGGTGCGGTGTTCGACGAGTGCATTCAGCACTACCAGGATCAGCTTATCGAACGCAATCTCCGAAGAGATGACAAAATATACGCCATCAAAGCTGCGCGAAGCGCCCTTCCTCGAGTTCTTCCCGGCTATGGGCCAGCACCTGCCGGCTTACATGGCCGGGCATGTGAGCCTGCCGGAGGCGATGGAAGGCATCCTGGCGGAGCTTTGACGTCGAGACGTTGAGACGTCAGAATGCCGGAACGTCTGGACGTCGGAACGTCGAGACGGCAGAACGTTGCTTGACTGACGTCCAGACGCCTGGACATCCAGACGTCTAGACTTCCCCGTTTCACCGATAGGCCTTCCCATCCTTCATCACGAACTGCACCTGCTGCAGTACTGTGATATCCTCCAGTGGGTTGCCGTCTACGGCGATGATGTCGGCCAGCTTGCCGGCCTCGATGGTGCCCAGCTTGTCGGAGATGCGCAGCAGTTTAGCCGCTTCCACCGTAGCGGAAAGGATGGCAGCCATAGGCGGCATGCCCCCTTCTACCATATACTGGAACTCTTTGGCGTTATCGCCGTGCGGGCACACGCCGCAGTCGGTGCCGAAGGCGATCTTCACGCCCGCCTTATAGGCCTCGGCAAAGGTTTCCTGGATCTGCGGGCCGATGGCCAGGGCCTTAGGTACGATGATGGCGGGATAAAAACCTTCCACCCTGGCCTTTTCGGCCACGAACCTGCCGGCGGAGATGGTGGGTACATAGTAGGTGCCCCTTTCTTTCATCAGTTCCATCACTTCCGGCGTCATCATGGTGCCGTGCTCGATGCTGGTAATACCGGCCAGGACAGCCCTTTTCATGCCTTCCGCGCCGTGGGCGTGAGCGGCCGTGGTCATGCCGTAATCATTAGCGGCCTTGACGATGGCGTCCACTTCCTCCTGAGTGAACTGCGGCCCGCTGCCGTCTTTGGCCACACTGAGCACCCCGCCGGTAGCGGTGATCTTGATCAGGTCGGCGCCATTCTTGTAGCGCTGGCGCACGGCCTTGAAGGCCTCCTCCGGGCTGTTGATGACGCCCTCCTTCGGGCCGGGGTCGCCCATGAGGCCCTCGCGCACGCCATTGGTGGGGTCGGCATGGCCGCCGGTGGTGCCTATGGATTTCTCCGCGGTGTAGATGCGTGGGCCTTCTACGAAACCCTGGTTGATGGCGTTGCGCAGGGAGACATTGACGCCGCTGCCGCCCAGGTCGCGCACGGTGGTAAAGCCCGCCATCAGAGTTTTACGGGCGTAGGTGGTGGCGCGCAGGGCAATGTCAGCCGGGTCAAGGGTGAATCGCTCCAGGTAGCGGGCGGGGCTGCTTTCGCCCTCGATGTGCACGTGCATGTCCATCAGGCCCGGCAGCACGGTCTTATCCGTCAGGTCAATAATGGCCACATCTTCCTGCGGGCGTACGTAGCCTTTGAGGACGGCTTTGATGGTATTCCCTTCAACCACAATAGTCATCTCCTCCTGCACCTGCTCATCGGTGCAGTCGATCAGGCGGCCGCAGAGGAGGTATTGCTCCTGGGCAAGCAGGGAGATAAAGGTGAAAAAAACGGCAAAAAAGGTGAGTACTGTTTTTATCATATCCTGTATTTGATGTTCCGGCTGTAAAGAAAATCAAACTAACGCTAACTCCCAAAACCGACACCCCATACCCAAAACTTCCCCAAAGCAGGTAACCTCTCCCCTTCGGTTCAAATATATATCCTATACAACCGAAGATTTACTGAAGCCAAAATTTAGCCGATGCAACATTTACCGCGCGTTTACCGTATAACTTTATCATCCCGAGCCGAAATTTTCACATGGAGGCACAGTGTTTTTCGCCTGAAAAAATGTATATTTAAGCATTCCCGTCCGATAGATATACAAATTTCAATCCCCCTTGTAATACTGGCAAGTTCGTATTTGCTGCGAGAATACATTGCTATCTCTAATTGAACTGGTTGATTTGAATCCTGATGCCCCGAAATACTTTTGTTTAACCAACAAATAGCCACAAGGCTGCTTTTCGGATATGAACTTTTTATGGCTCCCAACCTGGAGGAATAGACCATTCCTTTATTTATCGCTCTTTTTGTGGCTCTCCGCCGGAGAGCCCTGCTGCCTGCTGGCAGCCGGCGGCGCCCCTTCAGATATCGCGGAAGAACTCTGGCCCCATATCGAGGCCCGCCTGGACAAGGCCCGCACGCTGCTGGAGGATGGCACTTACCGCTCCATCGTCGAAGTAGCCGCTGAAGTGGGGTACAGTGACGCCCGCTCCTTTACCCGGAGCTTTAAAAACCGGTTTGGGAAATTGCCTTCTGCTTTTTCCGAAGAGGATGCGCTTTCGTCCGGATAAGCCGGAGTACCCGGCGGCAGCGTACCAGCAAAGTACTGTTTAAGGCCATGAAAATACATTGTTTGACGGAAAATGCTACACATTTGACGGAAATAACCCATTGGGAGGCCCCATCTTTGTCCTAACAACAGCCTGAAAAAGGGACCCCTCTCCAAAAAACCAATCTGAACGCCATTCCCTGAGGGAATAAACCTTTACAGGGGAAAATTCCCGACAACCCGCTGATTGTCCAAAAGAAAAGGATACACCTTTTCATGGCATCGCTATGCCCGCACCCTTCCATTGGTGAAGGGAAAAGGCATAGTAGTGCCCCGAGCACCTGAAACCCCGGAACGCCCGGCTCTTCCGGGAGCCGGCGCTCCTCTTTACCTAACCCATAAATCATGCTGTGATGAGAATCGGATATTTTTCACTCCCCGACACCTTTAATCCACTGCCTAACCCTCAGCGGATCGTCGTTGAGGATGTGGTGGTGAATTGAGCACAAGTGGGGCAGCTCAAACATCTTAGCTGAAAAGGCGGCGGCCGGCCAACGGCTCGCCGCCTTTCTCTTTCCTGGAGAAAAAAGGGAATTATTCAGGGCTGGGAGGGCCTTGCCGCCCTCAGGCGCAAGGCCTCCTTCTGCTTCTGTTGCAACCAGCCGAGGGCCTGGATATTCTTCTCCCCGTCCAGCAGCTTTTCCACTTTCTGCGGTTCAAAATTGACGTCGCTGTAATAGCGGGCCAGCGCCCGGCATTTCTGCACAAAGCGCAGGAAAGCCTGCTTATTGGCCTTCGACCAGGCCTTGTCGCGGCTCAGCCATTTTTCGAAGGTGTCAAAAAAATGAAACAGGTAGTCCTCGTAGGAAGGGTCGCGGAGAAAGAGGTCAAAATAGGCCTGTGTATTCAGCACCCGGCCGATCATCTGGAAGTAGGGCGCCCTGAATACATGGCCCTGTAGGATATCCAGGCAGGCTTCCAGTGCTCCCTGCCAGTAAGCGGTATGCGCCCGGGCCCAGGCGGAGGAGTCGGCCTGTATCTTATCGTCGAGGTAGGCCGTATAGGTTTGGATGAATTGAGTGGTGAAATCGAAATCCCCCTTCGTGTTACTGGCGCTGACGATCAGGGTATAAGTATTGCGGGTCAGTTTGCCCTGGTTGAAGAGGGCCCCTGTCTCCAGGCCCAGCTGATAAAGGGGCAGGCATTCGGTGATATCCAGCTGGCCGGATTTGATGAGGGCCATGGTGTCGTTGAGCAAGGACAACAGATGTGCCTTTTGCTCCTTATCGCCCAGGGCTTCTCGTTTTTCCAGGTAAGCGGCGCGCAGCTCCAGATACCGGGGCAATTGTTCCTCTTCCATATAAGCAAAGCGCATTCGGTACAGCTCGATAGCGGGATGCTGCAGGCCTTCGCTTACCATCCGCCATTTTTTCAATTCGCCGGCCACATCGTGGTTTTCTTCCTTTAGCAGCCGGTTGCGGAAGATCATCTCGTTGATCAGGCCCGCTTTTTCCAGGGCGTAGGCCAGCTCCAGCTGCTCGTTCATCCTGATGATGGTGGCCCGGCCTGCATGCATGCGCTGCTCCTGGCTGGGGTGGTGGTAGATGCGGCGGTACAGTTGAAACAGGCCGAGCTCTTCTTCCCAGGGCCTGGCCGGTATTTCTTCCAGCCGCTCGATCTCCCTGCGGGTTTCCTGAAAAAACCAACCTTCCAGATAGCGCCCCTGAAACTCAGTGGCCAGCAGGCGTTTCTGCAGGCCCTCCTCCTGAGCGAAACGCTGGAAAAACAGAA
>CAYVVK010000274.1:5631-8408 GCA_964454855.1 uncultured Phaeodactylibacter sp.
GGTATCCTTCTGACATGAGGTTGTTCATCCGGCGGTGGCTGAACTTGCCTTTGGGCAACACCTGCCGGAAGAGTTTCTCTTTGGTGAGTTGCTCATTTTCAAAACCGGGATGGTATTTTCTGAGCTTTTCGAACAGGCGGATGAGGTTCTTATTGCTGTTGCACCAGGGCGATCGCAGCCAGCTGTCGAAGGTTTTGAGCTCCGATTCCTTAAAAGTTTGCAGGAGCTGGACGAATTTTGTGGTAAAAAGAGTACTCATTTTTATGGTAGAGGTAACCTTATAAAGGTATGGTAAATAAAGATCTCAAAGGCTGGAAATCAGATTAAATGAAAATATGCAACTATGCAGCATCATCGAAAAAACCGGCAGAAAACGCCCTGTTTTGCCCCATCCCTAAAGGGAGCCAGTACGTTTTCTGCCTTTGCACCCTTTAGGGCCGGGGCAAACAAAGGCAGAAAATGCAATTTCCTGATCATGCTGAATAGTTGCGAAAATATTTTGTGGTAATGCCTCAAAATTGTCCTTGGCGGGAAAGAGGTATTTATGGCATATTTAGCGTATAGAATAGCCACTAAGGCACTAATACACGAAGAATGAGGCTTTTGAGCTTCCATCTACGGCCAGTGCTGTAGTGCTGCTGACAGGCCTCGCTTATTAAGCGAATTGAGAAAGAAGCCTTAGTGTCTTCGAGCCTTGGTGGCCTGAAAACCTTCAAGGCTTCGTGGCAAAAAACCACAGCCATGCCCGAAGAACAGAGCTGGCTCCGCCGGCTCGACCAGATCATAATCCACCACATCCCCTCAGGCAGCCCGGACAATAAGATCCTGGCGGCACAGATGGCGATCAGCGAACGCCACCTGATCCGGAAAGTGAAAGCACTCACCGGCTTGTCCCCCCGCAAATACATCGGCAGCCACCGGCTGCGCCTCGCCATGGCTCACCTCGAAAAAGGAACCTTCCGGACGGTGAAAGAAACGGCAGGCGCCGTGGGCTATACCAGTGTCAGCTACTTCATCAGGCAGTTTGAAGCGGAATTCGGCAAGCGGCCGCTGGAAGTGTTGCAGGAATGGGGCTGGAGATGAAGGAGAAGGTGTACCGGTATAAACGGTGTTGCGGTGTTGCGGCCAATACACCAATACACCGATAAACCAATACACCGATAAACCAATACACCAAGCCGCTGGGTGGGCTGTAGCCGCCAAGCGGCGATACACCGTAAACCCACAAAACCACAAAACCACAAAACCACAAAACCTAAATAATATCTCATAGCTAAATCCTATAAAAATGAAACGTATCCTCACCCATTTGGCCTACCCCCTTATCCTCTCCCTTTGTTTGTTTACGTCCTGCTCCGGCGGTTCCCAAGAAACAGCCGCCAAAGTAGCCGAGGCAACCCCCACTACTACGGTAGCCAATGAAACGCCGGCCGAGCCGGAAGCCCCTGCCGACACTACCGCAGCCGAGCCTAGCCCGGCGGAAACCACCGAAACCAGCCCGGCCACTACGCCCTCCACCGGCGGCAGCAACGGGCTGGGTGCGCACGAAGTGGACGAAGAACGGCTCGCCATCGTACTCGACAACATCGCTGCAGAGCTGGAAGCCCAGAACCTGGCCTATATCAGCTCCAAAGGGCAGGACTGCTCCGGCATCTACCACAAGATCAAAGACCTGATCCAAAAGAGGATCTCAGCACTGGGCGACAAGTCGAAGTACATCTACCCGGAATATGCCAAGGACCGCAACACCCGGCAGGTCGCCCATTGGTACCATAAGCACAACAACCTGCACATCGTAAAAGACGCCATGGCCGAGCGCAACCTGATCCGCCCGGGCAGCGTGATGTTTTACGGCCGCACCGAGGAGAAATTCAACAACCCCTCCATCGAGATCCTCTCTAATGCCGATGTTTTCCAGCACGACGGGGCCGCAGGCAAAGGCAAGATCTATCACGTGGGCGTAGTGACCAATGTCGAGAAAGACGAGAACGGCAATGTAGTGCGCTACACCCTGATGCACGGCCGCAACTCCAAGCACAACGCCTCCCGCACCGACGGCAACTGGGACGGACCCGGCGGCTACGGCAAGGCCTTCGCCAAATTCCCCTTCGGCAACTGGAACCAGCAGTGGGTGGCGGTGGCTAATATTGAGACGCCTAAGTAGGGGGGGCAGGTTGCCGATCGGTGGCACACGATAGGTTCAATAAAGCATGGAACGGTATGGGATCACGCCCTGACGGAGGATCAGATAAAGGCCTCCTATGAGGCGAAAAAATAAGAAGGCTAAAGAAGTATTTTAGCAAGCCCGTTTGGGGGACAGAAGCAAGCGCCCTCTCAGGTTCAAAACTGGAGAGGGCGCTTTCCTGCTTTGTGGAGATTAAGCTGTTCTTTGCTATTTAAACTTGCCTGGAACCAGGCCTTTCTATTTGTCTTGACGGCCAATACTAGGCCGTGTGGGCGCCCTGCTGTTACTGATTCGACAGTATACCGGAGCGGCTTACCAAAAAAACCGCAACACTCCTAACAAAAAATGGTATTATTGCTATGCCATAAACCATACTCTTCCGGCTCAGAAGGCGGATGGCCTGCCTTCCAAGGCAGAAAAACACAAACCCATTCGACATGAAAACACCAAGCCTCCTCCTGCCCCATAGATATCTATGCCTCGCCCTTTTGTTCTTCGGGCTCATCGCCCACGCCCAAACCCCCGACCCCTGCCAGGAAGGCGACTGCCCCCCGGCCGCCTTGTCTATCCAGTTGAACACCCCGCTACAGGG
>CAYVVK010000275.1:0-8341 GCA_964454855.1 uncultured Phaeodactylibacter sp.
GGGCCCATGAAAAACCAGAAGGCAGTATTCAACCTTCCCGCCGCGAACTGTCGCGCTGGGACCCGGAAAAACAGGGGTTCGAGATCATCGGGGAGAAGAAGCGGGAGATCGACGAGCTCATCGTGGAGATCACCGGCCTGGATTACGACCGGTTCTGCCGCTCGGTCATGCTCTCCCAGGGAGAGTTTGCCGCCTTTTTAAAAGCCGGCGTCTCCGAGCGCAGTGAACTATTGGAGCGCATCACAGGAACGGAAGTCTACTCCCAACTCTCCACTGCTGCCTTCGAGCGCCACAAGCTGGAAAAGCAGCGCCTGGAAGAAGCCGAGCGGGAACTCTCCATGCTGGAACTGCTGAGCCCGGAGGAGGAAGCGGCGCTGCAGGAACAGCTGAAAGAGAGGCGTGCCGCAGCTCAGGAAAAGCAGGCGGAAGTCAAAAAGCTCCGGGAGCAGTACGCCTGGCTGGAGCAGTTGGAACAGTTGGAAAAGCGGGCCGCAGAACTGCAAAAAGGCCTGGAAGAGGCCGAAAAGGAGGAGGAAGCCTTTGAGCCGGAACGCGAAAAGCTCCGCCGCCATAAACAGGCACTGCCCCTGCAATTGCCTTTGCAGCGTTTTGAAGATACCCGGCAGCAGCAGTCGCAGATTCAGGAGAGCCTATCCGGGATCGAAGCGCAGCTGCCGCAACTGCAGGCGGAAAAGGCCACAGCAGAAGAAAAACAGGCTCAGGCCGGGCAGGAGCTGAAAGCGAGTAAGGAAGAACTGGCTGAAAAAGAACCCTTGTTCGAACAGGCCAGCAAGCTGGACATCGAGATCGGCAAGGAAGAAGAACCCCTCGGCAAACAGCGGGAGCGGGTGGAGGAGGCCGCACAACAACTCGACAGCCTGAGGAAAGCCAGGGAAGCGCAAAAGGCACAGATCAGCCGGATGCAGGCTTCGCTGCAGGAAAAACAGCAATGGCTGGAACAGCAGCAGCACCGCCGCCGCCTTGTGGAAGACCTGCCCCTCATTCAGGAACAGCGCGAACAGCTGCGCAGCCTGTTCCTGGACCGCAGCAAGGCCGAGGAGGAACGGAAACTGTTGCAAAACCAGCTGAAGGAGGCCGGTGAATGGATCGTCAAGAAGGAGAAAACCGCCCAACAACTGCGGCAGGATATTGCCGGCCTGGAGAAGAAGATCGGCAAACTGTCTCCCGAACACTTTGTCCGGGAGCGGGGAAAACTCCTCGGCCTGATGTACCAGGAGATTGAGAAGCTCCAAATGCAGCAGCAACAGCTGCAGGAACTGCACCGCCTCAGCGAGGAGTACGACGGCCTGCTGCGCAGCCTGTCGCAGTACGAAGAGAAGCAGGAACACCTGCAAAGCCGCGAACAGGGCATCAACAAGGAGCTTTTGGCCTCGCTCGATACCATAGACAGCCTGGCCGGGCAACTGGAATACAAGCAGCAGGCCTACGAACAGCAACTGCTGATCGCCAATTACGAAAAAGGCCGCGCCCGCCTTCAGGAAGGGGAGCCCTGCCCGCTTTGCCTGTCTACCCACCATCCCTTTCGGGAAAAGAAACTGCGCCCCTTCGTCGATGAGGCCCGGCAGGAACTGGAAACTACCCGGAAGCGGCATGAAGCCGCCCTGAAAGCGCACCGGGCCCTGCTCAACGAACAAAAGGAGGTGGAGCTGCAGATGGAACAGCTCGTCGGCAATGAGGTAAAACAGCTCAGTGGCCAGCTCAACCAGTATCTGGAACAGATGCTGGAGTACGAAGGGAAGATCGCCAATATCGTCCCTAAACTTCAGGAAAGCGGGTTCGCCCAGGCGCGAACGAGCCTGCTGGCGCAAAAGCTGTCGGAATCGAAAAAGCTGCTCGAAGCACGCCAGCAGGCCCGCAGCCAGCTGGCTGCGATTATTCAACAGCTCGACGAAAAGGAAAAGGCACTTCAGGCGGAAGAAAAGGAGCTGCAAAAGCTGCAGGCCAACCGGCAGGTGCTTGACGAACGGCAGGCTAACCTGGGCAATAACCTTTCTGGCTTCGAAAACAAATTCGAAGCAGCCCGAAAACGCATCGATGAATTGCTGGAACCCTACGGGCTGGCCTTCGAGGAGAAAAACGCCAAGGGCCACTTCCGGCGCCTGGAAAAAGAGAAGCAGGAATGGGAAGCCTGCAGCCAGGAAGTAACTACGCTTTCCAGCCAGCTGGAGGTGGCCAGAAGCAAGGAGGAAGAACGCGGCAGCCAGCTGGAAGAGAAGGAACAGGCCCTGCAGGAAATGAAAGAAGAACTGGCGGAGAAAGAAAAGGCCCTGGTTCGGCTGAAGGAGCAAAGATACGCCCTGTTCGAAGATAAAGACCCCAAAGCTGCCCGCCAGGCCCTGCAGGCGGCCATAGTAGAAAAAGAAGAAGCCCTGCAAGCGGCTGCCAGGGCAGTGGCGGCCAGCAGCCAGGAACTGGCTAAAGCCCGGCAATCGCAGGAGGAAAAACAAAAGTCCCTGCAATCACTGGAGAAAAAGCTTGATAAACTGGAGCATCAGTTACTGGACGAGGCTCAGAAAGCAGGCTTTGAAGGTGTGCCGGAAGCACAGCAGGCCCTCCTGAGCGAAGAGGCAGCTGCTGAGCTGGAAAAGCAGGAAGAAACCTTGCGGATGCGCCTGCTGGAGACCAAACAATCGCTGAAGGACGTGCATACGCAACTGGCGGAAGAACGGGAAAAGGCTCTTACCAGCCAGGAAAAGGCTAGTCTGAAGGAGGAGCTTCAGGACAGGGAAGAAGAGCTGGCCGAACTTCAGCAGCTGATCGGCGCGCTGGCAGAAAAGCAGGAGCAGCAGGCCAAACGCAAAGAGCGGGCCGAAGGCCTGGCCGAACAGCTTGAGCAACAAAAGAAGGAATACGGCCGCTGGGCCAGGCTCAACGACATCATCGGGCAGAAGGACGGCAAGAAGTTCCGCACCTTTGCCCAGGGCCTGACCCTGCAAAAGCTCACCCAGCTGGCCAACCGCCACCTGCAGCAGCTGCACGGCCGTTACCTCATCCGCAAACGGGGAGAGGAAGACCTGGAACTCGACATCATCGATACCTACCAGGCCGATAACCGCCGCTCCATGAATACCCTTTCCGGAGGGGAAAGCTTCCTGGTGAGCCTCGCCCTGGCCCTCGGCCTGAGCGAACTGGCCGGCCAGAATACGCAGATACAGTCGCTCTTCATCGATGAAGGTTTCGGCTCTCTGGATGAAAATACGCTCGACCTGGCCATCGCTACCCTGGACAACCTGCAGGCCAGCGGCAAAACGATCGGGATCATCTCTCACGTCAAGCTGCTGAAAGAGCGCATCGCTACCCAGATACAGGTTCGTAAGAAGGGAAATGGGTTTAGTACTTTGGAGATTGTGGGTTGATCGGGTTTGAAAATAAAAATATCCTCACTACGGGGAAGTCTGCAATACCAAAAAACCGTAAAACCGCAATACCCTTACACCTATCAATCGACATTATATCCCGGATTATCGAATTTTCTGTTCGATTTTCTGGCAATTTGCATTAATTTGTGAACGCACAAAAAATACCTGGATAATGCAGAAAGACCTCAAAGCACTTTTCGGTGCTCACCACGGATTAGATGAAAGAAGTATTGACTCGCTGACCCGGGCACTGGAAAAGAACAACCTGCCCGGTTTTGACTATATCGAATTCAAACAGTCGCTGGGCCGCTTGCAGGAAATGGACATAGATGAACCCACGGCCTTCAAATCGGCCTTTGCTACGGCTTCTACCGTCGGGCTCACCAAGGAAAAACTACTGAAGACCGCCGAGCACTACCGCAAAGTCCTTCAAACCGAGAAAGAACAGTTCGACCAGGCGCTGCAAAAACAAATGGAGCAGCGTGTGGAGTCCAAGCTGGCGGAGGTGGAAAAGATGAAGAAACAGATACACGACTACAAGGCCAAGATCAAACAACTGGAGGGAAAGATCGCCAAAGCACAGTCTACCATCGACCATGCCGATGAGCACATTCAGGCAGCCAAGGATAAGATCGAGTCCACCAAAGAAGGTTTTGAGTCTACGCTGCAGAGCATCCTCAACGAGATGGATAGAGATATAGAGAACATTAAAACCTTCATTAACTGATGTGAGGCGACGGCTCATCGGGGAAGTTTCCCAAGCCGCCACCACGCAGCTCAAGAATTTACGAACAGCAAATAAACCTGTATAATGGCAGATTCCACTCAATTTGAAAATCCTGAATTCAGCAGAAAATCGTTCTGGAAACGGCCCGAAGGCTTAACGGGAGCAATATTCCTGGGCGCCCTCATCCTGGGCGGCGGCTACTTGCTGGCTACCAATATCGGCTGGCTCATCGGCCTGGTGCAGAACACCATTTACCTGGCCGTCCTGCTGGCCGTCCTGGCCGCCGTGGTCTATATGGTGCTCGACCCGCGCATGCGCAACCTGGTCTGGTACGGATACAAGAGCGTCATGCGCTGGATCACCGGCGTATTCGTACAGATCGACCCCATCGGCATCCTGAAAAGTTATGTAGAAGACCTGCAGGACAATCTCGTGAAGATGCGGAAACAGATCGGCATCCTCAAAGGGCAGATGCGCAAGCTGCAAACCCTGATGGAAGACAACGTGCGCACCATCGACGAGAACATGAAGATGGCCAGCGCCGCCAGGGAAAAAGGCATGGACAACCAGGTCATGCTGGCCACCCGCAAGGCCGCCCGCCTTAAGGACAGCAACGAAAAGTACCAGAAGCTGCTCAACAAGATGCAGGTCATGTACCGCATCCTCAATAAGATGCACCAGAATTCCGAGATCCTCCTGGAAGACACTAAAGACCAGGTGAAACTCAAGGAACAGGAGCGCAAGGCCATCCGCACCTCCCACTCCGCCATGAAATCCGCCATGAGCGTCATGTCCGGCGACCCCGACAAACGCGCCATGTTCGACGCCGCCATGGAGGCCGTTGCCGATGATGTGGCCAGCAAAGTAGGAGAGATGGAGCGCTTCATGGAGATGTCATCTAACCTCATGCAGTCCATCGACCTGCAAAACGCCGTCTTCGAAGACGAAGGCCTGGATATGCTGGAAAAGTGGGAGAAGGAAAGTACGCTGATGCTGCTCAACAGCGGCCGCGAGCCTTCCGATGATATGCTGGACCTGGACTCGCCGGTGGCGGAGCCGGAGAAGAAAAGCCGGCGCAGCGGCGGCGGGAGTTCGTATGATGAATTTTTTGAATAGGTAGCTCCCCTGGGCTGAATTGGAACGCGGATGGCGCGGATGACGCAGATACTCGCGGATGGAAAAGCTAAATACTATCCGCGAAGATCCGCCAGATCCGCGCCATCCGCGTTCTATTTTTATTAGTTCACCGCTACCGCCGCATCAATAATCCCCCATCCAAACTCACTGCTGCGGCTGGGGTAGAATTGCGAAGCATTCTTCAGCCGTTGCAATACCTGGCTGCGCGATTGGGAGGGGTTGGTAGCCCATACCAGGGCGGCAATGCCGGCAGTAGTCGCCGTAGCCGCCGAAGAGCCGCCCACATAGGCCGGTGTGTTGCCGCTGAGCGCCAGGGTCAGCGAGGTGCGGCTATAGTCGAAATTGCGCTGCATGACGGCCACGAAATCTACGGCTGAGCCCGAGTGGCAGGTGTTGCAGCGCTCGTAGTAAGTACCGTCCTTGATGCCTGTCACCGCCACCGTTTCCGCCATGTTGGCCGGGAAGATGACGCCCCACCAGTTCGTCCAGCTCAGGGAAGTGCCGGCGGCGGCAAAGATCAGTTTGCCCCGGTTATAGGCGTAGTAGATGCCGTCGGCCACGGTGCTGCTGTAGGACACATCACCGATGGACATGCTGACGATCTTTACCGTTCCGTCATTGCCGATGTCGTAGAGGGCATCCCGTACGCCTGCTTTTTCGCTGGAGCCATTCACCACTACGTCCGTCATGGCGCGATAGGCTTTCAGGTTACAGTTGTAGGCGGCCGCCGCACGGAAGTTCAGCAGTTCCGGCCGGAAAAAGTGGCTTTGATTCGAAATTATCATGAAAATGTCATTGCCGGTGCAACATTACGTGTGTTCAGGTCGTAAATAAAGCTGACTATCTGCTCCTGACGGGTTAACATAAAATCGGCGCGTCAATCACCGCCCATGTATTTACCGGCGGCATTGTCCCCACATGTAGCGTTTCCCTTATCAAACAAACATTGCAAAAACCAATAGCTTCCATAAAATGAGAACTACTGCACTTACCCTCCTGCTGTTCTTTGCTGCCCTGGGGATGAGCTTTTCCCAGGCGCCAACTGCAAAGAACGCCTTTTCCGCCAAGCTTCTGTTCGTCGACTATGGCAACCCCAATGGCATTGAAGGCCTGGATGTCACCAACGGCCTGGAACTGGCCTACATCAGAAATATCGCTCCCTGGCTCAACTTCGCCATACCCGTAAAAGCGGGCCTCGCCAATGTGGCGGATGACACAGAAAACAACCGGAATTTTGCGAGTATAGATGGTATCCTGCAGTTGCAGTACGCCGCCGAAGACAGCAGCCGCTTTGTACCCTATCTCATGGGCGGCGGCGGCCTGGTATGGGAAGACGTGCTGGGCACCCATGTACAGATCCCTGTAGGCCTGGGGGCCAACATCCGGGTAGGGGGCCGTTCCTACATCAACCTGCAGGGAGAGTACCGCCTCTCGCAGGAAGAGGACCGCAATAACGTGCAGGTAGGGCTGGGATATCTTCACCGCTTTGGCATCCTCGACGGTGATGGCGACGGCATAGCCGATGCCAACGACCAATGCCCTGCCGAAGCGGGCCCCGAAAGTACCGGCGGCTGCCCTGACCAGGATATGGATGGCGTGGCCGATCTCGACGACCGCTGCCCGTCCCGCCCCGGAGAAAAGCGCTTCAGCGGCTGCCCCGATACCGACGGCGATGAAATTGCCGATGATAAGGACGATTGCCCGGAAATCGCCGGCCGCGCTAAATTCAACGGCTGCCCCGATACCGACGAGGACGGCATTGCCGATAAGAATGACAACTGCCCGGAAGTGAAAGGAGTGGCCAGCGCCATGGGCTGCCCCGATGCCGATGGCGACACCGTACCTGACGATAGCGACGAATGCCCGCAGGAGGCCGGCCTGCCGGAATTTAACGGCTGCCCCTTTGCCGACAGCGATAAGGACCGCGTACCCGATGAGGAAGATGAATGCCCCGAAACTCCTGGCCCTGTAGAACTCAACGGCTGCCCGGATGGCGACGGTGACGGCTTTGCCGATAAAGACGATAAATGCCCCAACCGCGCCGGCGCCATGGAAGGCTGCCCGGATACGGATGGCGACGGCGTACATGACGGCATCGATTCCTGCCCCGAGCAGGAAGGCCCTGCCTCCAATAAAGGCTGCCCGGAACTCGAAAAAGAAGATAGAGAAGTGCTCGACCTGGCCATGCAATCCATACAGTTTGAAACGGGTAAGGCTACGCTCAAACCGGAATCGCATCAGGTGCTGGGACAGGTCAGGAAGGTCATGGACAAATATCCCGGCTATAAACTGCGTATTAGCGGACACACAGATAATGTGGGGGAAGAGGAGGATAACCTGAAACTGTCGAAAGAACGCGCCAAGGCCTGCTTCGACTTCCTGGTGGCCATGGATATCAATCCCGCACGCATGTCGCATGAGGGTTTCGGAGAGTCGCGGCCCGTTGCCCCCAACAACACTACTCAGGGGCGGCGCCTCAACCGGCGGGTGGAATTCTTCCTCTACGTGGAATGATAATCCTCATAGCCCTCCTGCTCCAGGCGGCGGTATTTCTGAGCGACGCCCTCGGCCAGGGCTTCCTTATACTGCAGGATGCGGCCCCGGATGTGCTCATCATGAGCGCCCAGGATCTGCGCCGCCAGGATGCCGGCATTTTTGGCGGCGTTGAGGGCTACGGTGGCCACCGGCACCCCGTTGGGCATCTGCAGAATGGACAGCACAGAGTCCCAGCCATCGATGGAATTGGAGGATTTGATGGGCACGCCAATAACCGGCAGCGGTGACAGAGAGGCCACCATGCCCGGCAGATGCGCTGCCCCGCCGGCGCCGGCGATGATCACCTTTATGCCCCGCTGATGCGCTTCTCTGGCGAAGTGGAACATCCGCTCCGGCGTACGGTGCGCCGATACAATGGTCAGTTCGAAAGAAACATCCAGCTCTTTGAGAACGTCTGCTGCCTGCCGCATTACCGGAAGGTCGGAATCGGAACCCATGATTATGCTTACCATGTTTGAGTTTTGAATTGTCGAATGAAAAGCGTTTCCAATAAACCAATAAACCAATAAACCAATAAACCAATAAACCAATAAACCAATAA
>CAYVVK010000276.1:0-8338 GCA_964454855.1 uncultured Phaeodactylibacter sp.
AAGTACGGTGTGCTGCTCATCTTCGACGAGGTGATCTCCGGCTTCCGCGTCGGCTTTGAGGGGGCAGCCGGTTATTACGGCATTCAGCCCGACATCATCACCTACGGCAAGATCATCGGTGGGGGGATGCCCGTTGGCGCCTACGCCGGCAGCCATGAGGTGACGAGCCATGTTGCCCCCGACGGCCCCGTCTATCAGGCGGGAACGCTGTCCGCCAACCCGGTCGCCATGGCGGCAGGCTACGCGGCCCTGCAGCAATTGCTGGAACCCGGTTTCTACGAAAAGCTGGAGGACAAAACCCGGAATTTTGTACAAAGCATTCAGTCTCACTGCGATGAGAAAGGATATGAGGTGAACATTCAGCAGCTGGCTTCCATCTTCTGGCTGGCCTTCACCCGCGACAAGATCGTTCGCGCCGACCAGATCGACCCCAGGAGCATGGAGAAATTTAAAAAGCTGCACCACGAGCTGTTGCAGCGCGGCGTCTACCTGGGCCCCTCCGGCTACGAAGTGGGCTTCGTTTCCGCCGCCCATACCGAAGCCGACCTGGAAGAGGCGGCTGCGATCATGAAGGAGGCATTGGATGTGGTTTTTGAGTTTTGAGTTTTGAGTTTTGAGTGATGAGTGATGAGTTTTGAGTGATGAGTTTTGAGTGATGAGTTTTGAGTGATGAGTTTTTAGTTTTGAGTTTTGAGTTTTGAGTTTTTAGTGTTGGTTGGGAAACAATGGCTGTTGCACTCAAAATTCGCAATTCGGCATTAAGACAACGAGCATGGAGAATACAACAAGTGCAAGGCTTCGTTTACTGTCATATGTAGTGATCGCCTACATGATGCTGGCCTTTGCCTGGTGGTCGGTACTGTTATTTACCAAGAACCAGGATGCTTTTCAGGCCAAGCGCGACCGCATGCAGCTGATCATGGTGGCGGAGGGAGCCGTACAGACACAGGAGCAGTTTCTCCGTTCGGAAGCCTATCAGGAACTGGAACGTAAGTATAAATGGCAGGAATACATGATCCTGGGCGAGGCCGGCGTATTCATCATCAGCCTGGTGATCGGTGTGTGGCTGATCAACCGCAGCTATCACAAAGAAGTGACCGCCGCGCAGCAGCAGCGCAATTTCCTCTTGTCCATCACCCATGAGCTGAAGTCGCCCCTGGCTTCCATACGCCTGGTGCTGGAGACTTTTCAGCGGCGGGAGCTGCCGAAGGAGAAATCGGAGCGCCTGTTGCGCAACGCCATCTTTGAGACCGAGCGCCTCAACACACTGGTCAATGACCTGCTGCTCTCCGCCCGCCTGGAGTCGGCCTATCAGCCCCATCAGGAAGAGGTCAACCTGGCGCAGCTCATGGAAGATGTCGTTTCGCAGATGGAATCCAAGTACCACGAGGGCCATTTCAGTTTCGACAAGAAAACGCCCATCGATACGGTGATCGGCGATAAGGCGGGCCTGGCGTCGGTGGTGCTCAACCTCTTGGAAAACGCCGTGAAATATTCGCCGGGCATTCCAGAGATCGAAGCGAGCATCGAACAGATGAATGGTTTTGTCCGCATGGAGATCGCCGACCAGGGTATCGGCATAGCCGAAAAAGACAAGCAACAGATCTTTGACAAGTTCTACCGGGTAGGCAACGAAGACACTCGCAAAACAAAAGGAACGGGATTGGGTTTATACATTGTAAAACAATTGGTCAAAGCGCATAAAGGCACCATTAGCGTGCTGGACAACGAGCCTCAGGGCACCGTTTTCCGGGTGGATATTCCCATGGAACCCAAACCGGTGAGCCGGGAAGCCGTTGGCGCCTAACAGTCAAATACAATCACCAAACATATGATGCGAATACTGCTTGTTGAAGATGAAGAGAACATTCGGGATGTAGTGAAGCTCAACCTCGAAATGGAAGATTACGAGGTGGTGGCCACCGATAACGGGAAAGATGCCCTGAAATACATTAAAGAGCAGCATTTTGACCTGCTCATCCTGGATGTCATGCTGCCGGAAGTGGATGGCTACCAGATCTGCGAGCAGATCCGCCTTACCAATATGGACGTGCCCATTATCTTCCTCACCGCCAAAGATGCCGCCCAGGACCGCATCACCGGCCTTAAGAAGGGCGCCGACGATTACCTGACCAAACCCTTCAACCTGGAAGAACTGCTGCTGCGGGTGCAGAACCTCATCAAGCGCACCAGCAAAAGCCCCAAAAATACTCCGGAAGAATACGAGTTTGGCGGCAACAAAGTGAACTTCGCCACCTTCGAGGCGGAAGGCAACCCCGGTAAATTCACCCTCACCAAAAAAGAAGCCATGCTGCTCAAGCTGCTCATCGACCGCAAAGGAGAAGTAGTATCCCGCCAGCAGATCCTGCAATCGGTCTGGGGCTACGATGTATACCCTTCCACCCGCACCATCGACAACTTCATCCTCTCTTTCCGCAAATATTTCGAAGAAGACCCCAAGAACCCGGAGTACTTCCTGTCCGTACGCGGCGTGGGCTATAAGTTCGTGGAGAATGAATAGGCGCTCAGGAGAGGGCGGCAGCCAAGCTGTCAGCCACCTCCGAGCTGTCTGCCATCAGCTTGTCATCTGAAGATATTTTGTAATACCTCCGGTTTTTTCGTAAATTGGATACTTATAAAGATATTACGATGAGCGCGCCAAGCCCAAAACAGCAGACAATTCCCAAGGAGCTGATCTATGAGATGGTAGATGGCCAGCCTATTTATTACCGCGGCTACCGGGAAGTTCTTGCTGGGGACAAAACGGTGGAGGAAGCCATGAGCGATGGAAATATTCAAGCCTGGTTGAAAACCCAGATCGCCTCATTGTTGACCGTAGGCCTTGCCGATAAGTGGGTGGTTACGAGCGGGGAACAGGGCCTGCAGTTCAGTAAAAGATCCTGGAGGGCAGCAGACGTTGCCGTATTCAGGCCGGAAAATTTCGATTTCATCAATGCCTATTCTTCAAAGCCGCCAGATATCGTCATTGAAATTGATACCAAGGCGGATCTCACTTCCTTTGGAGAATCTATTAATTATTACGATCAAAAAACCAGCCAGCTTTTTGCCTTCGGTGTGAAGAAAGTGATCTGGATCCTTACCGACAGCCGTAAGGTGAAAGTTCTCCATCCTGGATTAACAGGCGAAACCCTGGAATGGGATGAGGATGTCCCGATTGTCGAAGGAATCGCTATCAACATTCAGCAGCTTATCGACAAGGCGCCTTTCCCAAAATAAAAAGCCGTACGCCCCGCTTTTTTTAAACAAAACTTTGCCTTAAATTACGGTGATACCCGATGGCAGACACCTCGTTTATCTGCTGTCTCAATCCCTGAAAAAAAAACGCTTACGCAATATGATGAACGAGCCCATCTCCACGATCATGACCAAAGAGGTCGTTACGGTCCGCCCTGAAGATACGCTGGCAGTGGTGAAGGATATCCTGTTCTCGAAGCACCTGCACCACCTGCCGGTTGTCAGTAACAAAAAACTGGTTGGCATCGTTACTTCTTTCGACCTGTTCAAGCTTGGCAAAAGTTTCGAAGAGTACGGAGGGATCAAAGTCAAAGAAGTGATGACCACCCAACTGGCCAAGCTCAGCCCCAGCGACAAGGTGGGCACGGCGGCCGAGATATTCCTTCGCAACCTCTTCCACGGCATTCCCATTGTCAATGCCCATAACGAATTGTTGGGCGTCATTACCACCCACGATATTCTCAAGTATGAATTCTATAAGGAGTATCCCCAGCACCGGCAGGACTGGGAGATCGCCTGATGTCAGACAGCCCGCAGTTGGCTGTGCTCTTTATTGCCAGGCAGGCGTTTCACCGTTTCTTTCGTGGCGGCGATCGTGCTGAGCGGCAGGGCGAACAGAAAACCTATGCCCGTAAACAGCAGCAGCAGGAAAACGGCGCCGTTGCCGATGGCCAGCCCCCGGTGTTTTTTTCCGAAGGCAATGCTCTGCCTGACACCGAAATGCCGCTCCAGCGCAAAGTCCATATTGCCGAAGCCGGCGTAGAAGGCCTGCACCAGGAAAATGGCGGCGGAGAGAAAGGGAGCAAGTACGGGAAGGATCAGCCCGAGGAAGAGCAGCAGCAGTGTATAGAACAGTTCGCGGACGAGGTTACGCAGGGCGAGCCTCAAGCCTCTGGCCAGGTCGCGCAGTGCCTGCTTCAGCGAAAAGGGCGCGTCCGGTGAGTAACCCCGCAGCGAGCGCTCCACCTTTTCCGAAAGCAAACTCATGATCGGAGAGGTGATGGCCAGCACCAGATGCTTGAAGAGAATGAGGCCGAGGGCAATGACAAAGATGCCGCCGAATACCTGAGCGATCTTCTCCAGCGCCGCCCGCCCCCAGTCGAAGGGGTAAAAAGAGAGGAGCCAGGCGCCGATATCGTCTGATGTGCCCCAGGCGGCGCCAAAGATCGCCAGGCCCAGGAACAGGCTGATCAGGCCAGGCACGATCACGTAGAACCAGAGCCTCAGGCGGAATACAAGCTGAACGGCATGCGCGTAGGCCTTCACCCCGTCGATCGTTTCCCGCAGCATGTTTTACTCCCCGCTTAGTTGTGATAAAAACCGGCGCACCTCGTTTACGGACAACAGGTTGTAGCGGGCAGCCGACTTGTCCAGGCCGACTTTTATGGTGTAGGCCTCTTCGGGCAATGCTTTGAAAGTATCCTCGTCGGTGTGATCATCGCCGATGGCCATGATGAAGTCCCATTTTCCGTCTCTCAGCCAGTTGTGAGCGGCCTTGCCCTTGCTGACGCCGGCATTTTTGACCTCCACCACCTTATTGCCTTCCAGGACCTGCAGGTCGTCATTGGCCGTCAGGTAGAGCAGTACGTCCCGGAATTCACGCACCCGCTTTTCCCCCAGGTCCTTATCGATGCGCCGGTAGTGCCAGGCGATGGAATATTCTTTTTCCTCAATGAAAGAGCCGGGCGTGCGTTCCACCATATTCTCCAGTACGGGCCGGATGTTTTCCTTCCAGCTGGTGGGCATCCCGGAATTGCTATCCCACTTGCCGCTGCGCTTCACCCACACGCCATGCTCGGCCGCCATGTCGACCTTAAGCTCGCCCAGCCACTTCTGCAGGGTGTGCCGGTCGCGGCCGCTGCTGATGACGAGGCGGGTGCCCTCATGGCGGCGCAGCTTTTCCAGCAGTTCGATGAGTTCATCGTCAGGCACCACGGCCTTGGGGTCTTTGTGGAAAGGCATGAGGGTGCCGTCATAGTCGAGGATGAGCAGCCGCCGGGAAGCCTGATGATAGGCTTCCACTACTTCAGAGCGGTCCTTCTTGCTGAGGTACTTGGCGATCTTGTTTTTCTGAGATTCCATGAGCTTCTTCTGCTCAGTGATGAAGGTGGCCGCCCAGTGTCGTACGTCGTTCTTCTTCAGTTTTTCCTGCATGGTTTCCAGGCGCTGCCGCTGTTCGCCTTCCTCCATTTCCAGGGCCCTTTTCAAGGCATCGGTGATGTCCTGGCGGTCCTGGGGGTTGACGCTCAGGGCCTCCGTCAGTTCATTGGAAGCACCTGCCATTTCGCTGAGAATGATGACGCCTTTCTTGCTTTCTTCCTTGCTGGCCACATATTCTTTGGCCACCAGGTTCATGCCGTCGCGCAGAGGGGTGATCAGAGCAATGGAGGATTCCCGGTACAGGGTGGTGAGGTCGTTGAAGTCCAGGCTGCGGTAGAAGTAGTGGATGGGCACCCAGTCGAAGGAAGAATAGGCGCCATTGATCTCGCCGACGAGCTTATCGATCTTCTCTTTTAGGGCCTGATACTGCGGTACATTGGCCCGGGAGGGCACTACGATCATCACCAGGGTGACCTTCCCCTGATATTCGGGATATTGCTTCAGAAAGTGTGCGAAAGCGTAGAGGCGCTGAGGAATCCCCTTGCTGTAATCAAGCCGGTCTACCGACATGATAAGCTTCTGCTCTTTGGCCAGCTGCTTTATCTTTATGGAGTCACTTTTTTCCTCCCCGTTTTCGCCGACCTGAGCGTACTTTTCGTAATCGATGCCCATGGGGAATACATCCA
Source organism: uncultured Phaeodactylibacter sp. (assembly GCA_964454855.1). Taxonomy (GTDB): domain Bacteria; phylum Bacteroidota; class Bacteroidia; order Chitinophagales; family Saprospiraceae; genus CAYVVK01. The sequence goes on from CAYVVK010000276.1 coordinate 6,042, forward strand.
CATTTACCAGGCGGTTTTCCACGGTCAGCTTGCCGAAGTGGTGCTCGTAACCACCGATGCGGTATACCGCGCTCAGAAAATGGCGCATGTACCCGAAGGTGTGAAAGCCGATCTGGTCGGCGCCCAGCACCCCTTCCAGGATATGCTTGCGCCAGGGCAGGATACGGAATACCTCATAGGAGGGAAAAGGGATGTGCAGGAAAAAGCCGATGGACACCTCGGGGAAGGCTTCGCGGATCATGGCCGGCAACAGCATGAGCTGGTAATCATGCACCCATACCAGGTCGTCTTCCCGGATCAGGGGGATGACCTCCTCGGCAAAGCGGCGGTTGACATCCTGATAAACCTCCCAGTATTCATCCTTGTAAGTAGTGTACTGCGTGAAATAGTGGAAATGAGGCCAGATGGTTTTATTGCTGAAGCCTTCGTAGTACAGGCTGATCTCTTCCTGGGTGAGAAAAACAGGGTACAGCCCGTCCTTCGACAGGTCGCGGCGCACGGCTTCCCTTTCCCACTTGTCTTTGATCTCCTGGCCCGGCCAGCCGATCCAGATCTTGTCCCAGGAATCGTCCAGAGAGTTCAGCCCCGTGGCCAGGCCTCCGGCGCTGGGATGATAGATCAGGTCTCCTGCTTCTTTTTTAATGGTGACGGGTAAGCGGTTGGAAATAATGACGAGTCTAGACATAGGTGTTGAACGGTATGTGCTTTGTGGAATGTATAATATGAAAAGAAATGGAGAAAAAGGGCCGGTGGCGGCTCGAGATTCCGAAAAAACTCCGGTCTGTGCTTTTTCTCAAAAATAAAAAGGGGAAAGGGCCCAAATTGTTCGCAGTAAAATAAAGTTCTGCTTGATCTTTGGATTTTTGCGGGAATACGGAAATAAAATGAATACCGCTTTTCCCCCTGCGATAGCCCGGAGGAAGCAGTGGCCTTCCGGATGAACACAAGCCGGGGGTAGGCAGGCAGTGCCCACCCCAAGCTATATACTTTGCCGCCTAAGGGTTCATTCCGGCAAATATCATACCCGCCATACTAGCCTGGAAAAAGCCATAAAAGAACCAGCTCATCACCATGGTAATAGAGACATCGATGGCGCTGAACGTGATCCACATGGAAGGCAGGGTAGCGATCAATGCGTACACAAAACCCAGTTCTATACCCCGCAGCCACCAGGCGCCCCTAAAGTTCTCCTTGAAACGGTTCCAGAACCAGGCCAGGGCAAAGCATAGTACAAAGGGATGAGCATAGAAAAGGATTGCCCGGCTGCTTCCCGGCCAGAATATCGGATTGTAATACTCCTCGACCAGGCTGGGCAGAAAGCGTATGGTCAGGAAGAGAATAATGTAGCTTAGGATCAGCAGGGTGGCTCCTGCCACCAGGCCGGGGAAGATGATCTTTTTCATAAGTCCGGATTTTAGAATTACCTAAAGGTAACGTGAGTTCGGGATAAAATTGATGGTAAATCGTTGCAATTGCAGTTCGCTTATGGCAGTTCGCTGTTCGCAGGCCGCAGCGAATGGCAAATAGCGAGCGGCGAATAGCTCCAGAGAGCTACAAGTTGTTGATATTCATAGGGTTTGATCCCGAACTGACGTTAAAGGTAAGCATAAGCTGGCTTTCGGTGGTAGGGTTTAGTGATCCGGGGAGTTTATTATTCTGCTTTTCGTACCTGGGGCCAGATCGCCGCAGTTTACTCAATAGAAACGATGATTCCATCCTGGCCGTAGTCCTTTTGCAGTGTGTTGAGATAGCTTTTGGCGCTGATCTTGTCCGGGAAGGAAGCCACGACCACTCGCTTATTGTCGTCCTTTTCCCAGACATAGGCTTCCTGTATACCCCGTTCGCGCAACTGTTCTACTTTGTTGACGGCATTGCCGCGTTCTCGGAAAGAGGCCAGCTGTATGACGTAGCCTTTCGCGCCGGATGGCAGGTCCAGGCTGTTTTCAGTAAGGCGCTCCCCGCCGGCATCCTCGTAGCCGGTGGGTGGGGCGGTGCTGCTTTCGGAGCTGGCCTGGCCGCGGGAGGAGAACTCCGGAGGGCGGCCCGTGCCGGAAACGCCGGCCATGGGAATGGGAGCATTTCGTTCCACCACGATAAAGGCATCCGGAAAGCGCACGGCCAGCTGCTGCCGCCGGGCCTCGGCCTGCTGCAGGGTCATGAACTGGCCCAGGCGAAGGAAATACAGGCCCTGGGCGCTTTTGGAATATAGCGTGCCCAGATCAGCGATATCCTGAAAGTTCTCCATATTGGGAGAAGAAGTAGTGCTGGCAAACTGCACCGCATAGCCATACTGCGCC